>QMST01000001.1 GCA_003649745.1 Thermoplasmata archaeon
CTTGATAAACATTCCAATAGATGTCACACCAACAGTGCCCATGTATTTCTTTTTCAGCAGCCCTTTTTTCCTGGAAAGAACTAGAATCAATTTTTTAATGAAGAATGGAGAGTTTAAAATGGTTTTTTCAAACCAGTTTAATTCTTTCATCAATACCTGCGTGGATTTACCCTTTTCCCTCTGTGCATATCTGATCTCTTTAGTGATATCCTCTATACCTTTTTCATTTGTCTTTCTAATTATATACGCCATTGGAATAGGTTCACCGTTCACGGTTTTCTCTACAGGTATAGCTACATCAACATCATCAAAAACAGCAATCTTATTTCTTCCAACCCTATATGCATTTAATTCCTTATACTCGCTTAATGCTTGTGCAACACACTTTATTATCCAAGCTGTAAAAGAGATATCTCTCCCTCTCTTTTTCAACTCTTTAATTATTTTTCTTACCTCTGTGACATTGATCTCCAACAAAGTATTGAGACTATGCTTACGCCATCCTTCACCTGCAATAAGTACAACATTCTTACGATACTTTGAAAAAGGCCTAATCTCATATCTTCCAATCCTATCCATAGGATATAGAAAAGTTTTGTGTTATTTAAACATTAACCATGTCTTTTACTCAATGCTCGATAAAAAGTAGCGGGGGGTGGATTCGAACCACCGATCTACGGGTTATGGGCCCGTCGGGATATCCTGGCTACCCCACCCCGCTATTCTAACAATTTTTCCTAATAAGATGAAATTATTTATAAAGTTTATTGAAAGAAACTCTATAGTAACCAACTTTTTAAAGGCAAAGAGAAGAAGTAAGAGAAAAAATTAAAAGAAAATAAGAAATTAGATTAAATTTGATGAAAAAATGAGAAGAAGTATAGCCACGCATTTAGTTAGGAGGGAGGCAAAAACAGACATAGTTTGCACATTCTGCAAAAATAAAATAAACCCTGGCGAGGAATACTATCTTGAGGAGGGAATCGAAGAACATTTACATTCCCTCCTGGCGAGAAAGTATTGTCAAAACTGCTACGCAAAACATGGTGAAAAACTACTAACCCTGCCAGATTAACCAAGTTTTATATACTGGTTTATTCTTTATTCCCAAAAAATGTTTTGCAGGGGTAGCCAAGTCTGGTCAAAGGCGCAGGCTTGAGGGGCCTGTCCCGTAGGGGTTCGAGGGTTCAAATCCCTTCCCCTGCACTCTCTTCTAAAATTAGAAAATACTCCACACTTTTAAAAAGGCAAAAGTTAAAAAAATAAAAAAGAAAGAAGTTTTTAATGGCGCGGTCTCTTTTTTGTCTATAACAGCCTTTTTAGAACTTGTTGAAAAGATATGGGAAAAATGCATGAAGGGTGTTGATTATCTTCAAGAACTGAGTATTGGTTAAAGAGAGACTTTTGTCTTTCATCTCCTTACCTGGCATGAGGATATCCACTTTTTTAGCGTTAACAAATGTATCCCACCAGGTTATAACTGCATTTTCTGCTGTACCATAGAACTTGTACTTTTTACCATCTATCACCACACCCTCTATTGTCTCTGTCTCAATGGTATACCTATCATATTTTTCAAAGTTTACCGTGTGGGAGAAATACCCATTTGCATCGGTGTAGACAGTTCTTGAATCTCCATCGCTTCTCGTGATTGTTACCTTGACACCTGCTAAGGGAATTTGCACATCTTCTCCCCAATCGTTCTCATACATTCCGAACACGGTTCCATATATTGTTCCATCAGGGCCAAGTGTTCCCTTATTGTCTTTATTTGATTTTACCATAACCGCGTTTGCACAGCCAAACACTGTCAAAATCATCAAAAACGCTGCAGTTATTGCAAATAGTAACTTTCTCATTCTTTCTCACCTCCTCCATCAGATTGTTTTTATAAAGGTTTCATCACCGATGGCATGATGAAACCTCTCTTTTTGTTTTCCTCCCTCTTAAAAAATTGTAATTATTTTCATATTTATAATTTTTTTTAAAATAATATAGAGGAATGTTCTATGTGCTCTATAGGTCTAAATGCTAGTTTTTAGTAAAAAATGAACAACCAATACATTTCTCCACCAGAGAAAACATATGATAATTGAGGCGGGCTGCTTTTTCCAGTGCCATTTGGCGGGATAGCGGTAACCTGGCAGTTGTGTATCCACCACACTGGTACATCCATGTCTTCCTCTGGTGGGTATGTCAAACTGTACTCCCCCATCTCATCTGTAGTGGTGTTATATCCTTTACATTTTACTTCTACATTGGGGTATCCAATGAATCCTTTCATCACCTTACCCGTTACTAGTATATTGTCCTTCCAATGTTCCTCTGTTATCCATTTTGCAAAGTTGGCTATATCCTTACCAAATCTTATTACATCAGAGCTAGCTCTTTGGAGATTTGAGATAACCCCTTGGATAGTTGCTACTAGATTTTGTAAATCCTGCACAAGATCTATGAACAGGTTTAATTTTAGAAATAACTGCCACCACTTTGCTTCAATCCACAATTGTATTATGTTTTTAAGGTCTTTTAAATAAAAAACAAGCTGTGCCACATCTGCTCTTAACTCCTTGGGTATAGTTCTCGCATCGTTTAACAAAACACGTGCATCACTTAGAATTATTTTTGAATGAACCCAGAGATCATAAACCCAGCCTAATCTTTTTATAATAAGGTCAAAAACAGAATTAGGCAAAACTGCAAAATATACCGTTATTAGATCCTCTCTAACTGGTGTTGATTTATTAAAAACGTTTTTTAGAGTGTTGATATCCACAGTTCCATCTTGTGAAATTATTTTATCTAGCAACTCTTCTGCATCTCTTTTTTCCCTCGGGTTTTTAATAAGTTGTATTAATTCTTCGAGTATGCGAATCTCGTCTTCACTAAATTTGATATCTCTGATATCAGTGGTTTTACAAATGTTTTCTATTCTATTCAACGATGATATTTTAACATATAGCCCGCTAGCAGGTGTTATAGACAAAAGCATTGTAACAGCTATGATTGCAAATATTTTCTTTTTCATTTATGCCCCCCTCTTCAAACATCTTTAAATAGGTAGATTATATTATAATTTATTTTATAAATTTTTCTGAACTTTTATGGAGTGAGACGGTTTCGGTCTCTTGGGAAGAGAATGCATTCTCTGATGTTATTTAACCTTAGGAGTTGCATCAAAAATCTTTCTATTCCAAACCCGAAACCACCATGAGGTGGCATTCCATAGCGAAATGCTTTTAGATAACTTTCAAAATCCCTAGGGTTTAAACCACATTTCTCAACTCGTTCTATCAACAATTTTTTATCATGTATACGTTGGCTGCCCGATGCTATTTCTAAACCTTTACAACCTAGGTCAAAGGAACGAGAGTATCTCATATCCTCCTGAGGCATTGTGTAGAATGGTTTTGTCTCTAAGGGATAGTTGGTTACAAAATAGAAAACCTTTTTTTCCTCCTCCATGATCCTACCTAGGGTGCCCTCCTCCTTGCTTCCAAAATCTTCACCCCATTTTATCCTGTGACCCTGTTCATTCAGCATTTCTATAGCATCATCATAGGTTATCCTTCTGAAAGGAACCCTTATTTTCTCTAATTCTATATCTAAAACATTTAACTCCTCTTCACATGTTCTCGCAGCATTCCATATCTCAAAAACCATGTTTTCTAAAACCCTCATTACATCTTTTTCATCTTTGATAAAAGCCATCTCTATATCTACGGCTGTAGACTCATTTAAATGCCTCGTGGTGTTATGTTTTTCCGCTCTAAAATACCATGCAATCTCAAAAACCCGGTCTAAACCAGTTGCCATCAACATCTGCTTGTACAGCTGTGGAGATTGCGCTAGAAAAGCTATTCTTTCAAAATACTCTACCTTGAACAAATCTGTTCCACCCTCTGATGCACTTGCTATAATTTTTGGCGTGTGAACCTCGATGAAACCATTTTTTCTAAGAAAATTTCTCGCAGCATCTATAACCTTGTCCCTGATTTTAAAAACCGCTTGAACCTCTTTTCTCCTCAGATCAATAAACCGGTTGTCAAACCTGGTTTCAAATTCTATTCCTGTTTTATCCACCACACCCATAGGCAATGGTTTATCAGAAACCGAGAGAACCTCAACTTTCTCTGGGAGTATTTCATAACCATTTCTCACCTTTTTGTTTCTCTTACAAACCCCTCTGACAGAAATCACTGACTCCCTGGGAAGAGAAACCAGTTTTTCAAACAACTCTTTTTTATCCTTTTTCAAACAAGTTACCTGGAGGGTACCCATACGATCACGTAGAATAACAAATGCGATAGAACCCAGGTTTCTAATATCCTCAACCCAACCCGCAACTGAAACCATGTTGTTATACTCTTTTTCCCCTATATCCTTTGAATAGTGAGTTCTATATTTTTCTATCATATCTCATCAACTCATATCAGAACAAAGAATTTATTCTTTTTGAAATAAAAGATAAAACCTCTTTTAGATTTTTTTTATTATCCCATGAATCCACTATATTTTGCAGCTCTTCTTCGCTTACATGGTTTTTTTTGAAATTTACAACCCATTTTCTAATATTTGGTATCGCCCTAGTGATGTTATCAACTATGGTGACATCCGCTGTTTTTGCAGTTCTAGATAGGGGATTAAGATCAATGGTTATCACAGTTTTTCCCATTTTTTTTAACGCCTCACATCTATCCCCATCTTCTAAGGGCACTAAGACCACATCCGCAGAATAAATCCCATTTTTATCACAAAGAGCTCTATCATGTTCTATAAATGGTATAACCGCATCTGGTTTTACACCATAGATCCCTATTGCACCAAGTTTAGATAACATCGCTACGATCTTTTCCACCCTAGCCTTTGTCCTATGAAACAGATTTACCTCAATCTTAGCTGGTATTGTTTTTGCTAGTTCAATGCATTCCTTAGCAGAAAGTGCAGCAACATTGCCATTTATAGATATAACAGGGTTTTTTGCCAATAAAAACAATGCCGCAGCAACCTTTGCAGCTCTCATAGAAGAGGGTATTGTTTTTTCCCCTATGAGATAATCAAAAGCCTCTCCTCTACCATGTGCTATAAGCCCTGTCTCATGAACAATACCATTCTTAAACTCTTTAGAAATTTTTTCTCTTGTTATGAGAGACTTATACCTGGGGTGACTTTTTGGAATTTTACCCATATTTTAAAAGAAAGAAAATAAGGTTTTTATTATTTTTTTTTATGTTTAATCCAAAAAATTTTTTATCCGTACATGCTAGGCTGGGTTTGAGACGATGGAGAAACAACAGGTCTAGCCTGCTTCTGTAACACCTGAAGTTGTTTTTCAATTCTCTCCGCCTCCTTATAGAGGGGAGCAACGTCTATTTCAATTTCTAACAATTTTGTTATAACCTCTATCGCCGCAGCAGCTGCTCTTGCATCAGGATAATTTGGATGTGCCTCAGCTAGTATAGAAATAACGTCAAAGTTTTCTCTCTTACCCTTATTCAACAATACACCAGATACACCTGCGATTATACCATTTTTAAACTGTGGTATATTCGCCCCTATTAATATCTCCTTTGCCTTTAAAGTAGAAGCAATAGCATAGGCACTAGCTACACTGCCCTCCTCTGCCTCACCTTCTACAACCATTCCCTCTGGTGAAATAATTAATCTACAGCTCTTTTCTATCGCCCAATCCATTATCACATTAGCCAGAGGTGTTATCAGATTTGGCTTTGGTCGAAACTCTGATACAAAAACAATAATTTTCTCCTTACCTGTTTTCTCATTTGCATATATTCTCACAGGTGAAAGCGGCTCAGTATCATGCACAACAGATAATGTTGGGAAATATGGTGAACTCATGTCACCAATTTGTTTTAGACCCATGGAATCTATTATATAGTTTGCTGCTATAGTACTCACTAGACCAATAGAAGGGAAACCAGCTATTATTGTACCACCTTTTAAATCCACCTTTTCAAATTCATTAATTTTTACTTCTTCCAATGCATCACCATCCCTTTTATCAAAATAACTAAATGCTCTTCTAGCATTTAAAATTAATTGAAAAAATCATTTCAATTTTTACCCCATTGAAAATGTGAAGAAAAAATTTATAAACATGTTTTGACAAAAATATAATATAGATACATTATTAATAAATCAATAAAGAGGGGGTGGTAAAAATGGTTAAGGAGGAGATGTTTACATAACCCACCTATGTATTCTACGTATTTTTAATTTTTTTAAAATTATCCCTTAACCATTCCTAATGGCAGAAGTTTTGCAACTTTTAAAGAAAGTTTTGCATTATGAGTAACGTTGACAACTTCTCCTACATCTTTATATGCATCTGGTGATTCTTCAGCTAATACTTTTAAACTAGCAGGATGAGCATAAATACCTTTCTGCTCAAGCTGTTTCAAGATATTTTCTCCACGCCATCTTCTAAGTGCTTCGTGTCTAGATAAAACTCTACCAGCGCCATGGCAGGTAGATCCAAAGCTTTCTTCTGCCTCAGTTGTTCCCTTAAGTAAGTAGCTCTCAGTTCCCATATCTCCAGGTATAAGGACAGGTTGACCCACATTCCTGTATTTTAAAGGAATTTCTCTTCTCCCTGGGCCGAAACTACGAGTAGCTCCTTTTCTATGGACATATACTTTTCTTTTTTTCCCATCGACTATATGTTCCTCTACTTTCGCAATGTTATGGCAGACATCATAGACAACATTCATATCCATGTCTTCTGCTTTTCTACCAAGTATTTTTTCAAAAGACTCTCTCACCCAATGAAGAATCATTTGTCTATTTGTCCATGCGAAATTTGCAGCACATGCCATTGCCTTGAAATATTTTTCTGCCTCTACAGAGTCTACTGGTGCACATGCAAGTTGTTTATCAGGAAGCTGGATGTTGTATTTTTTCACAGCGTTTTCTAACACCCTTAGATAATCACTGCATATCTGATGACCACATCCTCTGGAACCAGTGTGTATCATCACAACTATCTGACCTATCTCATTGATCCCAAAAACCTTAGCAGCATCTTTATCATAAATCTCGTTAACCTTTTGTATCTCCAGAAAATGATTACCAGCACCAAGAGAACCCAGCTGAGATTTTCCTCTTTCTTTTGCCCTATCAGAGACAAGAGATGCATCAGCATGTTTAAAACAACCGTTTTCTTCTAAGTATTCTAGATCCCTCTCCCATCCATAACCATTTTCTACAGCCCAGCGTGCACCCATTTCTAAAACATCTTCGAGTTCTCTTTTACTTAGTCTTACCTTTGCTTGAGACCCTAGACCAGATGGTACATTTTTGAATAATTCATCTATAAGCAGACGAATAGTTTTTCTATCAATATCACTAATATGTAAATTAGTTCTGACTAAACGAACACCACAGTTTATATCAAATCCCACACCACCGGGTGAAATTACACCCTCCTCAGCGTCGGTTGCAGCTACTCCTCCTATTGGAAATCCATAACCCCAGTGGATATCAGGCATCGCCAATGACTTACCAACTATACCTGGCAGGGTAGCAACATTTGCAACCTGCTCAGGGGCGTTGTCTTTCTTTATCTCGTCTATCATTTTCTCTGATGCATAAATAACTGCAGATGTCCTCATCTGCAAATTTCCTTTTTCACCCTTGTAACTCTTTGGTATCTCCCATCTGTAATCATCTATTTTATTTAGAGGTCCTTCCCATACCATTTTTTCTTCACCTAGAGATAATATGCAGCAAATGCTTTTAAAAAAGAAATTGAAAAATAAAAATATTTTATTTGTTACTCCTTTTTAAATATGGCATTCCACTTCTCTTATTTATCGCAACCTTGTAACCATCAGGTAAAACACAACGTTTTCCACTCTTTGGTTTTTTCCTGCTGAAGAAATATATCGTTTGAACCTTCCCGCTTTTTAGCTTCACCTCTTTCATGTATAACCGGTAGCCATTTTTCTCATAATACTCCTCTTTCTTCTTCCCAGCCAGTCTAAGATAAGGCATACCGCTTCTCTTGTTCATCCTGACCTCATAACCATCTGGTAGCGGAGAAGGTGTTCCACTCTTCGGTTTTCTTTTGCTGAAGAAATATATTGTTTGAACTTTTCCACTTCTTAGCTCCACATCCTTTTTGTACAATGTATAACCTTTAACTGTGAGAGGAGTCTCTGCTTCAACCCATTCTGGTGTTTCTTCCTCAGCTCTCCACTCTGGTATTTCCTCAGTCTTCCATTCCTCAACAACTTCTACTTTCGGAAACTCTGTTTTTTCCACCCGTGGTATAACCTTTATAAACTCAGGTTCTTCTACTTCGCTTTTAATGATTTCTATCTCAACAGTGCTTTTTTTCTCCTCCTCTACTTTTTCCTCCTTTGGTTCTTCCTTCTTAGCATATATCTCTACTTTTGGTCTTAGAGAATAGGGTAAATCAGATGCCATTAACAATGTCTCCTCACTCAAAGTAGAATCTCTACCATAAAGTCTCTCATAAACAGATCTTATATACCTATCATCATAAAAACCCTCTTCTGCCTCAGGTGGAAAATCAAGAATCTTCTTCAACCTATCAACTTCGCCTTCGCCAAATCTCTTCCACATACCATAACATGTATAAGTTCTTCACATATTAATAAGTTTTCCATAATAAATTACCAAAAGGCTCTGAAAAATTATTTTAACTCATATATGCATTATGAAAAGGCTGAAGAAAAATGGAATTTAGAAACCGAGATATAATTTCGATAAAAGATTTTTCCAAAGAAGAAATACTACATATAATCAAAACAGCAAAAAAATTCATACCATTCGCTGAGGGAAAAAAATACAGTGATGCGTTAAGAGGAAAAATTCTATCATCACTGTTTTTTGAACCAAGCACAAGAACGAGACTAAGCTTCGAAAGCGCGATGCACAGGTTAGGTGGAAGCGTGATAGGAGTAGTAGAAACCACAACTTCCTCAGTTAAAAAAGGTGAAACTCTTTCAGATACAGTTAGAATGGCAGATGCCTACAGTGATGTCATTGTGTTGAGGCATTCTCAGGAGGGTGCAGCAAGATTAGCGGCAGAGTTCGCAGAACATCCTGTTATAAATGCTGGAGACGGAGCAGGTCATCACCCAACACAATGTCTACTAGATCTATTCACCATACTAAATGAGAAAAAAAGAATAGAGGGACTAAACATAGTACTACTAGGTGACCTGAAATATGGTAGAACAGTTCACTCACTCGCCTATGCATTGGCATTATTTGGGGCTAATCTAACTTTTGTGTCGCCAAAGACATTAGAGATGCCAAAAGAAGTAGTAAAAGAATGCAAAAACCTTGGGGCAAAACCTAAATCAACAACAGTGCTGGAAAAAGCAATAAAAGATGCAGATGTCCTATATGTTACCAGGATACAAAAGGAGCGTTTCCCAGATCCAGAGGAATATAACAAAGTAGCTAGTAGTTACAGAGTTGATCTAAGTCTGCTTTCCAAGGCTAAGAGAAACATGATAGTAATGCACCCACTGCCAAGAGTAACAGAAATTGCACCAGAAGTAGATAAGACACCACATGCTGTGTACTTCAAACAAGCCTTCAATGGAATACTAGTAAGAATGGCGATACTTCATCTAATACTTGGGGGGAAGACAAGATGAAAGAGCTCAGGGTGCAACCAATAAAAAACGGCACCGTGATAGATCACATACCTGCGGGCATGGCTTTGAAAGTACTTCACATACTTGGCATACCACATAAGGGTGCGGAGTCTATTGTAAGTGTAGCAATGAATGTTAGAAGCAAAATCATGGGTAAAAAAGACATAGTAAAGGTGGAGGATAGAGAGCTTGAGCCAAAAGAAGTGGACAAAATCGCTCTTATAGCACCCAGGGCCACAATCAATATAATAAGAGATTATGAGGTAGTAGAAAAACACCGTGTAAAGCTGCCAAAAGAAGTCATAGGCATACTAAAATGCCCAAACCCTACATGTATATCAAACTCTAATGAGCCAATTGAGAGTAGATTCATAGTAATCAATGACAACCCACCGAGGCTTAGATGCTACTATTGCGAGAGAGAACCAGACGACATAGCATCAAGAATAATATAAAAAAACAAAATTTATTTTCTTCTTATCTCCTCAAGAATCTCCTTAGCTCTATCCAGTCTAACTTTTTTCTCCTCCACCATTTTCCTAGCGATAATGTCTATCTCATCGCCTTTTGCACCAGCCATCACTGCAATGTTTTTAGCATGCAATGACATATGACCACGTTGAATACCCTCAACGGCTAATGCTCTTAATGCTGCGAGATTCTGCGCCAGACCCACGCTTGCTATCACACATGCGAGCTCATTTGCATTTTTCACACCAAGGATTTTTCTACACAACTTGGTAAGAGGGTTAACAGAGGCAGCGCCGCCAACGGTTCCAATTGCAAGAGGAATCTCTATCTCTCCAACCAGATCTCCTCTCCTATTTTTCCAATATCTTGTCAAAGGTTTATACCTACCATATCTTGCTGCATACGCATGTGCACCCGCCTCAACAGCTCGCCAATCATTGCCAACTGCTATAACAACAGCATCTACACCATTCATTATACCCTTGTTATGTGTTGCAGCCCTATATGGATCAGCATCAGCAAAAGCATAAGCCTCTAGAATCCCATCAACCACTTCACTACCGCCAAGTGCGTTTTTATCAAAAACAGCTGTAGCATATGCAAGCCTTTTATCAGCAAGATTTGAAATAATCCTCAATCTTACTTTTCCACCAGTGATTTCCTCCACAAGTGGTGCAACAGCTTCACACATAGTGTTAACAGCATTCGCACCCATGGCATCTTTTACATCCACAAGTAAATGAACAATCAACATCTCTCCAGAAGAGGTTTTTATAATCCTTGTCTCTAGATCCTTTGCACCACCACCTAGGCCTACTAAAACCTTATCCTGCTCATTAGCCATATTTAAAATCTCATCTTTTTGTTTCCTTACCGCGAGCATAGCATCTGCTAACTTACTCTCACCCTGGATGCCAACTACCTGAATCTGCCCAATCATTATCGACTCACTAGCCCTAGCTTTAAACCCACCGTTAACACGTGCAACCTTAGCAGCGTTACTCGCCGCAGCCACCACACTACTCTCCTCTATAACCATAGGTATCAGATAGTCTCTCTCGTTGATCAAAAAATTCACAGCAACACCCAATGGAAGATCAAATGTGCCAATAACATTTTCAATCATCATATCAGCTGTTTTTAAATCAAGACCAGTACCAGGTTTACTATCTATTAATAAAAGTTTTTTTTCCTCCTCAGTAAGATTCGCAAAATCCGCTACAAACTCCAACCGTTTCTTCACAGATAGCTTGTAAAATCCAGAGACTCTAGATGTTCTAACCTGTTCAACCATCTTTATCAGTTTCACTCCTATTATCTTTCTTTAAACTGTTTGTAGATAAACTGTAATGTTTTTAACGGTTTTGAATTTTTTACTTATTTGCACCAAAAAATGGTGTAACAAAAATTATCACACCAAGGTAAAGACAGTATCATCCCAAAAAAATTTTACCATAACCTAAAGTTATAAGATAAAACCCGTAGCAAGATAGACAGCAGCCCTATGATGTTGAAGCACATACCTAACTAGGGTATATTTTTCACAAAGATCGATAAGTTTCATGTAAATAACAGCATAAAACCATGCTATAAAACCCTTCATGTTAAGATATCAACGGATAAAAAAATAATGTTATTCAACTTTTTATTTTTTTAGATTTTTTTCTCTTGTTTTAACAGCAACTCCATAGTTAAAAGACAACATCTCCAACCGATTGAGTAGAGATCTTCCAACTGCTAGCAGTCTATCATTTTCATCAACAATAAGGCATTCATCCAAAGGTCTTAACCCTGGGTCACACTCTACAACAAACTTGGAAAAAACATTTTTTCCATCCAGTATAAACTCTCTGCATTCATTTCTAACAACAACTCTTAGCTGAGGATAGTTGAAAAACCTATGTAGTCTTCTAGCACCAGCTATTTTTAGCGTAAACAAACCATCAGATGCACGCATAGAAATTACATGTTCCTTGTCTGAGTAAATATTCCGTATCTTCCCAGTACTCTTAGATTTTATAAGCTCTATTTTTCCCTTCAAAAGAGCCATATCTGCATCTTTACCAAACTGCATACAAATAGTTGAGACGACTCGTCTCAAATCAAGGTCTCTTTTTCCTTTTTCACCAGATAAATCAGTGTATTTAGGCAAATCCTCTATAGATATGATTTCAAAACCATCTAAAAATTTCCTGAGCAATTTTTTACACACAGATTTTGTCTCGTTATCGACTTCATTTGGCATTATTGATTGAGCTATTGGATACATTTCATCCAATTCAATAGGAACCGGGCCTAATTTGGAGTCAACAACAACATTGATTTTATTTGGAAGTCTCTGAATAACATGTTTATAGTATCTAGAAAAAGGTTTCCTACTCTCAGGTACAACAACAATCTTATCATAATAGTTTTTTCTCTTATACCTGTCAAAAAGTCTATTATGGTACCTATATATTATGGGTCTGTGTATGGTATGTCTACCAGTGTAGAACAATGCTCTTTTTTTACTAATGGGTTCAAAGAGCTCAAGCCATTTTTTATATTTCCTTTTCTCTAACACTCTAAGAGCATCCATCAGATAAGGGTTTGAAGTGGCTTTTCTCTCAACAAGCTCCCATAGATTTCCATCTTTTATCGCCTGTCTTATTTTCTTTATTTCACCAAAACTCACATACAGGTTATGTTCAGCTAGAAGTCTAAAACGTTCCTTTTTACTCATTGTTTTTAACTCTCTAGCTGTATGTTTACTACAAACCGGGCAGGTACATGGGAGCTCATCAAACTCATCTAGTTTTAAAGTCCCCCATGGCATAATTAGTCTATCATCATCTGCATATTTTGCATAGGCTGAGGAATCAAAAAAATCACAACCCAGAGCAACTGCTAAGGGAAATATAAGGGGATGACCAGCTCCGAAAAGATGCACAGGTTTAGATGGATCTAAGCCCATTTTTGATGAGATAATAACCTCAGCAAGTTTCTCATATTGTTGGTTCTCCATGAGAGGAACTACGCCACCTATAGGATAAAAATCACTGTCTAATTTACTGATCTCTCTAGCACATCTCTCTCTAAGCTTTTGATAAACTGATCCTTGGATGGTACAAGCCAAAAACATTTCTCCTTTAAACTTTATGCTCTCCCGCGCCCTTTTTATTGTCTCTTCAACATTTTCTTCAGCACTCTCAAGAGTTTCATCTGGAAGTGTGAAAACATCTAATATAGTTCCAACATCGCTGCCTATATCCCTCTGGAATTTTACTATCTCAATGGGGTCAATATTAACCTCCCCATAAACATAGGATTGAAATGTTCCAGAATCTGTCATAAGAGGGCCATCAAAACCTAGGAGCCTATGAACACCCTCTGCTAATGCCTTTTCTCTTAACTCCCTGTTTTTATAAATGATATACGAGTTTGTTATGATCATCTCTGCATGAAACCTGTTCATCATCTCCCTAGGTGTAATAATGGTTTTATTAGGGTTGATAACAGGTAGCAAAGCAGGTGTTTCCACGATGCCATGTTTTGTTTTAAACTTGCATATTCTCCCAGCACAGTCTCTATATTTTATCTCAAATTCTACCACACTATTTCACCCTGATACCAATAAGCCTGTTGATTTTTTATTACAATGTTTTCTTAAGATTAAATTCTTTTCCTAATTTTAATGATGTATATCACTCCATATCTTTTATGAATCTATTATAATAAAAATTTAAATAATATAAAGAATATTATGGGAATGTCTTTAAAAATCTAAAATATTATAAATTATCGATAAATTTATAAATTATTATACATATACATATCAATTAGAGTTAAAAAACCTTGTTTATGGGGGTTAAAAATAAAAAATGAAAAAAACAAGCAAAAAATTAGCAATATGCCTAGCAGCAGTATTTTTAGTATCAGCACTTGTACCAGCTACAAGTAGCACAACTCTAAAGGTAGAAAAGAAAATAGCACAAGAGAACAAACTCGTGAATGTAGAATTCTCATTTTTTAGAGCAAACGGCATGGTGGATACAATAACGAAAAAATTAACACAGCAACAAGCAGAAAAACTAGCAAATATAATAGAGTCCTTTAATAAAGCACTGTCAAGAGCAAATAACAAGAGAGAGATAAAAGCAGTATTTGATGATTTCCTTGGACAGTTGAGCATATTTGGGTTTTTATCAGATGCCCTACATGAAATGTTGTGTTGGACAGGGAGTTTCATCACAGGTGGTTTACCTCCACTAATGCCTGGATTGTTACCACCAAAAACAGTTTGGCATCTAGGCGGTTTTATACAAAGCTTTGGTGCAGGCAGGGTAGACATACCATATTATGGTAGTAGAGTCTCATCAAAAGGTGTACTCCTGAGACCAATATGGTGGCAGTATGGAGTCTTTGCTTTCACAAAAATAAGAGATGCTCATTTGATCATGCCAAGAGTTGATACATATCTACTATTTGGTAGACACAGTGGTTTCATGCTTGGATTTGTAGGTCTTTATATAAAGATCCCAAGGTTGATACTTAGAGATATACATTTCTTCCTTGGATGGTCTCCACTGATTAGAACAACAGACTATGGTTTGTCATCCTGGCTATAAAAAAACTTTAAACTAGACCCCTATCTGAATAGGGTCTAGTATCTTTTTAATTGTTGCTATAGCAGATAGAGAAGCCATATAACTGCTTCTAGGATTATTTGGATTTGGCATATTCTCTATTTCAGCCCTTAATCTACCAAACTCTCCATGTGCCAGTATTTTATGACTGTTTCTAGTCACAACTGGGTCAGCTATTATTTTAACAGTTGTTCTATCAAACCCAACGCCAGCCAAGGATAAACAAGCAGCTACATTGATATTCCTTGGAAATCTTTTAACAGCTTCTCTCGCATTTCCCTCAAAAATTATTGTTCTCTTATTATATCTCCTACCGAAAGCCCCTGGTGGTTTAGTGGTTACTAAGGTAACATAATCTAGTTTTGCCATGCTTGCTGCTTTTACACCATCTATGCCACATGCTGCCCCAGATGGAAGATGAATCTTACATTTATTCTCCCTTGCCAGTTTTATAAGTTTTTCTCTCAGTCTATCATCAAACAATGCTCCTATCGTCATTATTATCAAATCCTTACCAGCTCTCAGTACTCTCTCGCCATACTCTGCAACTGCTTTCTGCGATGCAGCCTCAAAAACAACATCTACTTCATCAAGAAAATCTTCTACTCTTTTCACCTCAGCTTTTTTAACCTTTTTATATAGAGATTTAGCTTTATCCTCATCAATATCATAGAGATAAATTTTTTCTATTTCCTCCATTTTATCAATTGCTAAAGCTACATCAGTTCCTATTGCTCCACATCCTATTATCCCTATATTCATTTTAATTACCCCTTAAAAGCAAAAAACTTTTTTTTGCTAAAATTTCAATATGTTTAATAGGTATAAAAAGTATATTATTTTTAGACCATGGAGGATATAAAAAACTTTTTAAAAGAGGATTTAGACGAAGTTGGGGACATAACCTCTAATGCATTGTTTACCAATGAAAAAGCAGAGGCATACATTGTTGCAAAAGAAGATTGTATGGTCGCTGGTTTAGAAGAGGCGAAAACTGTTTTCGAATATCTTGGCGCAGAGGTTTCCCTACTTTGTAAGGACGGTGAATGGGTGAAAAAAAATCAAAAAATTATGCACATTTCTGGCAAAGCAGTTAGTATACTATCAGGTGAGAGGCTAGCATTGAATTTTATATGTAGAATGAGCGGCATAGCAACAGAGACAAATAATTTAATAAAAATCTGTAAAAAAATCAACCCAAGAGTTACTATTGCCGCAACTAGAAAAACAACACCTGGTTTTAGAAAATATGAGAAAAAAGCTGTGATGATTGGAGGAGGGGAGCCACACAGGTTTGGATTATATGATGTTGTGATGATAAAAGATAACCATATCCAGATTGTAGGCTCAGTAGGAGAAGCTATAAAACGTGTCAAAGACAAGATCAGGGATAAAACAATAGAGGTTGAGGTTGAGAATGAGGAAGATGCAATAACTGCTGCGAAGATGAACGTAGATGTGATAATGCTTGATAATATGTCTCCTAAAAAAGCAGAGGGAATAACCAAGAAGATTAGAGAAACGAATAAAAATGTTTTGATAGAGGTATCAGGTGGAATAACACCAGATAACATAAAAGATTACGCAGGGTTTGCAGATAGAATCTCCCTAGGCTACCTGACACATAGTGTAAGAAGCAGGAACTTTTCACTTGAGATAATTTAAAAAAGTAAATTTATAATTGTGAAGAGAAATCTTTAATAAACTGATTTTCTATATCAAATATTAAAATCAATTGATTAAAAAACCCATGCTGGAGGGGAAAAATAGTAAGGCCGGATTGTTGGAGGAAAAGAAGATTATGAAAAGAATTGTTGAAGAGGCTATTTCTAGAGCAAAAAAAGAAAGTCAGAAAAAGACAAAATCCACCTTGAAAAGATATGCGGGCAACAAGGAGATTGATGAGGTTTTAAAAAGTTTAACTACAAAAATAAAAGTCATTGGATGTGGTGGTGCAGGATCCAATACCATTGCCAGATGTGTAGAGGAAAACATTAGTGGTGCAGAGCTAATAGCGGTTAACACAGATGCGCAGCATTTGCTCATCACAAATGCACCGCATAAAATATTGATTGGAAAACATTTAACACATGGCCTAGGCGCAGGTTCTGTGCCAAAAATAGGTGAAGAAGCAGCCGCAGAGAGTGAAAAGGATATAAGAGCCGCTGTGGAAAACTCTGACATGGTTTTTGTAACATGTGGCCTTGGAGGGGGAACAGGAACTGGTGCAGGTCCGATAATAGCAAAAATTGCGAGAGAGGAAGGTGCGCTCACAATTGGAGTGGTAACGCTTCCTTTCACAGTTGAAGGACTTGTCAGAAGAGAAAACGCTGAAGCTGGTTTGAAGAGATTAAGAGATGCCTGTGATACAGTGATTGTGATACCAAATGATAAATTACTGGAGATAGTCCCAAATCTCTCTTTAAATGCCGCGTTCAAAGTTGCAGATGAGGTCTTGATGAGATCAATCAAAGGTATAACCGAGATGATTACAAAACCAGGGTTGATCAACCTTGACTTTGCTGATCTCAAAACAATAATGCGTGGCGGTGGCGTAGCCATGATAGGTCTCGGTGAATCAGAAGGTGACAACAAGGCAGTGGATGCAGTGGTAGAAGCTATTAACTCTCCATTGCTTGAGGTAGACATATCAGAGGCCAAGGGAGCACTTGTCAACGTTATTGGTGGAGAGGACATGACAATAAGCGAAGCAGAGAAAGTGGTCGAGGAAATCTATCAGCGTATAGATCCAAATGCTCGTATCATATGGGGTACAACAATAGATCCGTCATTGAAAAACAGTATTAGAGCAATGCTGGTGATCACTGGTGTAAAATCAAAGCAAATCCTAGGACCAGCTAGAGAAAGATATGGTAAGGAGAAACTAGGAATAGAGTTTATAACATAAAAAAAACCATATGATAAAAAAACAAATGCTAAAAAATAGTTTTCATTTCTAGACTATACTCTGCCTGGCTAGGTTATGCTAAATTATTTAACCAATAACTTTTATATATAAAAATGCTTTAACCAGTTTGAATTCTATGAGCGAAGAGGGACTAATTGCTAAGGCATGGAAAATACAGAAAAGAATAGAGGACAGGGTAAACAGTATAGGAAAGGGAAAATATGGTAGAGTGCTTCAAATGGCTCGTAAACCCGAGCCTGATGATTACGCCAGAACAGCGAAAATAACTGGTTTAGGAATATTGCTAATAGGTGGACTGGGTTTTGCTATTTACATACTTGCAACAGTCGTAGCACCCTGGATAGCAAAAAACATAGGTTTATAAGAACATTTTGGGAGAGGTTCAAATTTATGATTGAGGAAGCAGAGGAGAACAAACCACATATATTCACCATAAAAACACAAATTGGCAAAGAAGAAATAGTTGCCAATCTTTTGGAGAAGAGGGCTAAAAAAGCAAAAGCAGATATATTATCAATCCTAGTGGCTCCTGAGTTAAGAGGATATCTTTTCGTTGAGACCTATGATAAACAACAGCTTAAAAACATGATAAAAACAATCTCCTACGTTAGAGGAATGCTTGATGGAGAGACAAACATACAGGAAATCGAGCATTTTTTAACACCTGCATCATCTGTTGCCAAAATAGCTGAAGGAGACATAGTTGAGATGATAGCCGGTCCATTCAGAGGAGAAACAGCTAAGGTTATCCACATCGATGATGCCAAGGAGGAGATCACAGTTGAGCTTTTCGAAGCACTTGTTCCAATACCAATAACTGTTAGAGGAGAACAGGTTAGAGTAATCAAAAGAAAAGAAGAGGAAAAATAAAAAAATATTATGAGGTGAGATAGTTTAACATGGCTGAAACCATAGAGGCACTGGTTGAAGGAGGAAAAGCAACTGCAGGGCCGCCATTAGGACCCGCACTTGGGCCAC
>QMST01000002.1 GCA_003649745.1 Thermoplasmata archaeon
CTCCACAAATTGCACAGATTTTGATAAGACTGGAGATATACCCACTTGAAATAGGGATAAACCTAAAAGGCATGTACGAGAATGGCATAATATTCACACCAGACATACTAGATATAAACAGAGATGAATATATGAACAACTTGATAAATGCTGCAAAAAACGCATTCAACCTAGCTGTTAACAGTGGATGGGTAAACAAGTTTACCATAGATACACTTATAAGCATGGCAGGTATTAATGCCTATAATTTAGCAATCAATATAAGATACCCAACCAGGGATACTGTTAAACAACTGCTTAGCATTGCACACCTACAAATGCTAAGCTTATCATCTATATTAAATGCAGATACATTAGATGAAGATTTAAAGAAAAAAATTGGAAAATAAAAATGATAATGGAGGTAGAAAAGAGAAAATGGAATATATATATAGTGCGTTGCTTCTACACTCAGCTGGTAAGGAGATAAACGAAGAAAACATAAAAAAAGTTCTAACAGCAGCAGGAATAAAGATAGATGATGCAAGAGTAAAAGCCTTAACAGCCGCACTCGAAGGTGTAAACATAGAAGAAGCGATTTCTAAAGGCGTAGCAGTACCCACAGCAGCGGCTCCAACAACAACTGAAACAGCTGCAGAGGAAAAGAAAGAAGAGAAAAAAGAGGAGAAAAAAGAGGAAAAGAAGAAAGAAGAGGTATCAGAAGAGGAAGCAGCAGCAGGGCTCAGCGCTTTATTTGGCTAAAAAACCTTTTTCCTTCTATTTTTAAACACATTTTTTACTTTTCAGCAAACCCCTTATAGTTTAGAGAAAATCACATCCATGCATCCAATCCTTTCTGAACAGTGGATTTAACACCTGATAACCCAAAAGCCCCCTCTATAAAATTTTCAATCATCTTCTTATACCATTCAAGATCTATTTCATCTAAATCCTTAACAGCATCCACTGGGTACATGTAATCTATAGGTTTAACACCACTCTTAGAGGGTTTTGTTATACCAGGCAGAGGTTTTTTAGTCACAACAAACTTGAACTTTGTTCTAGTATGAAGTGGCTGCCCAAGAAGTTTTTCTAACGCCATAGCTCTAACTGCAAAAACAGATGGAGAACCATCCATATTTGGTTTATACCTCCTAGCAGGTTGCACAGATTGTACTAGAATTAAATCCTCAATGTTCACCTTTGACAAATCCAGGTTTTTTACCACCTCTGCAGTAGCATTTTTTATACTCTCAATAATTTTTTTCCTAGCCTCTTCTTCTTCCTCCCATTCATAAACCTCTCTCAAAACATTATACATTATTTTTTCAAGTGTTTTCCTTGCAATATTCGCCTTTTCCGATCCCTTAAAATTGTTTCCTTTTGTGACAAGCTTTAATTTACCATCCAACGCATCAAATATCAAATAATTTTTATGTTTGACAAAAAGCATTGCATGATGAACCTCAGGCTCCAGCTCAAAACCGGGATAGTTTAACTCTTTTTTCCATTTTTCATTACACTCTTTTATAGCCCCCATAGCCTCATCTGGTTTTATTATCCATGTATCCTCCTTTTCTTTCACATCAAGATTTAACACTCTACATAGCTCAGGTACGTTTCCCACTGATCTAGAGCAGCCAAGGTAAATCCCATCTGTGTCGCCATAGACAACCCTTGCTTTTTTTTCCTTAAGATGATGAAGCGTGTCAGAGAGTATTTTTTGCCCCATTGTGGTTATCGCCGCTGCACCCCATAGGTTAAACTGTCTCCCTGAAACAGTAGGTGCACTAAGGATACCATGTGTCCCCGCATTACGTGCACCTTTCAAACTTTGATAGCTCATCTGCAATCTTTTTTTCTCCTCCTCGTTTTTAGCTTCTTTTAACTCTTTTTTGATCCTCGCTATGAAATCCATTATACCAGTCATCGCTAGGTTTACAACACCAGGTTTTCTATCTATTTTTATACCAATCATTACTCCCTTGTCAGCAAAAGATTCATCAGTTCCAACTTCTCTCCACAAAATGTTTTTTGACTCTAGGAATCTCCTTGGAATCTTCTTCAACCATATCCACAAATCAGGTTTTTCATCTTTTCTTGCCAGTCTAACAACATCTGCTCCTATATTCAACGCTTTCAAAATAGTTGGATACATTGCACCAACATCAGCAACTATCACATAATACCATGGGATAAAATGAGATCTCGCATCCTTATCTGGTTTTATTGTCATACCACCTGGTAAATGGTAATTCAATACCTCATCGGTATCCTTAGCATCTTTGTTAAAAATCACATAAGGGTATTCAACCCAATCTGGCATCTCTGGTCCATATTTAACAACCCTGATAAACTCCTTGGAAAGTCTCTCCTTGATTTTCCGTGCATAATCAGCTATTCTTACCTTATCATGTAGTTCATTGAAATCCCTCGCAAGAGATTTACACACGTTCAATGGTTTACAAGTGGGTGGCATTATCTTTTTATGAAGACTTGCTCTGATCATTGCCATATGATCCCACATGTTTACAGCACCAGCCTCTAGAAGACTATCAAATGGCATACAGGTGATAAAAGAAAGAGGCATCGCCTGCTCTATCATGTTGATAGTCAACCCAAGCTGTTCCTCCACATCCTGCATGTTATACTTTAGCGTTCTTTCATCCAGTTTTATCTGCGACGGCATCAGATAGATTCTATCCTTAATATCAATACCCAGAAACTGGGCAACTGTTTTGAGGCTAAAATCATCAACATATGGATAGAACTTTCTAGTTGCGAGATAGGTGTCAAATGAGCATGGGTAAATATTTAAAACCTCGGATCCAACGCCAAAATGAAAAGAACTATCCACCCTAGTATATTTCTCAACAAACTCTTGGAACAATTTTAACTCATCTTTCTCTAAACTCTCACCGAATTCCTTGATAAACGCTTTTACCCTCCCATGTAGATGGAGATTATCAAACCCAGCAATATTATGACCAGATATTATATCATGCTCCATTATTGTCTTACAAAACCTTAGTAGATTTTCTAACTCCTCATTTTTATCCCTTGAAACAAGCTGTTTTATCTCAATGCTTTTTAAATCCCTTGGAATATCTAATATTTTAAAATCAAAGTCTTCCTCCCAGAGGTTTTTCCTTGAGTTTATCGTTATATCAAAACTACTATAACCAATTATATCTATGGGAACATCCAACCTTCCCTCTTCATATTTTATTATCTCAATATCATACACCAGTGTCTTCAAGCGTTTATTTTTTCCCTCTGTATCAAACATCCATGCAATGTTTTTAGATGCTAGATCAACAAGTGCTCTCTGATGATATGGGATATCATGCTCTGCAGTATAAAGCCTATATTTAAAAAACAAATAGTCGCTAACATCTGGGACAAAAAATGATTTTTTAGTATAGACTGGGAAAACTTTTCTTTTTAAACCAAAATCCCAGAAACTCCTATATTCTATAATCTCCCCTACTCTATTGATCTTGCTAAGATTTTCATCTATTCTTTTTTCTATGTCCTCAATCAGTTTTTTCCTAGCTGTTTCAATATCATTTTCATTTCCAGTAAAAACTAGGAAATAAGGTGAGTGTACATCTGACAATTTCACAGGTGGCGTATTATGAAGATAGGCATAATCCTGTGATATTCCAAGTAGTGTTTTACTCATTCTGTAAATTTCTTTCCCCCCATCTGAAATATAATGTATATATTATTATTGTAGAATAGTAAACACATATTTTATATTTAGTTTTTTGATACTCATTTTTGATTATTTATGAAAACCTTACTGTTGTACTCAGAAAAATTTCTTTTGCATAATAATGAGACTCATCCAGAAAATGCAAACAGGTTAACTCATACGCTTGATTTCCTAAAATCATCTGGAATCTATGATAAATTAGAGCTAGTAGATCCTCAGCCTATGTCTTATGAAGATCTTAGCGAGGTACATTCTACATATATGATAGACAGAGTGATTGAGGCAGATAAAAATGGAGATTGGCTTGACTTAGATACATATGTTTGCAGAGGCTCCTATGATATAGCAAGATTAGCTGCTGGTGGTTTGTACAAAGTATGCAGAGAGGTAGTCCAAGAAAAAGCAGATGATTCATTTGCCTTGGTTAGACCACCAGGGCATCATGCTACATCTAATAGATCCATGGGATTTTGCCTCTTCAATAATGTCGCCTTAGCTGCATATCACATAGGTAAGGAGGGTAAAAAAGTCTTGATTTTTGATCATGATGTCCACCATGGGAATGGAACACAAGAAATTTTTTACAAAAGTGATAAAGTATTATATCAATCAATACATCTTTCTCCGCATTACCCTGGCACTGGTAAAATAGAGGAGATTGGCGAAGAGGCTGGAATAGGATATACAATAAATGCTCCTCTGATCCATGGAATAGGAGATGAGACTGTAAAAGAAATAATGAATGAGATAATGCTCCCTCTTGCTAGACAGTTCAAACCAGATTTAATAATAGTTTCTGCAGGTTTTGATTCACATCATGCAGATATGCTAGGTGGTTTATCCCTAACAGCGAACATTTACCCCTGGTTTATAGAAAATCTTAGGAAAATTCAACCAAGGATTGTTTGTTCACTGGAGGGCGGCTACAATTATGAATGGCTGGGTAAATGCATAGCTTTAGAAATAAAAAGCCTCCTTGGCGAGAGAGACTGTGAAGTTGATGACCGAGTTTATGGAGAAAAAAATGATTATTCTAGAAATCTAATCAAAAATCTAAGGAAGTTGCTAGGAGAATATTGGGAACTATAGGATTATTGAAAAATCGCGCCCATTCCACTTATTGCTGAGTTGTCCTGACTCTCTATTTTATCATTTATCTCTCTGGCCTTCTTATCTGATAGCTTCTTAACACCGATTTCTTTGAACAGCTCTTCTGCTTTTTTAAGCCCCTCCTCGCTTCCTTCTATCTTAACATAGGTTGCATCAATATCCTCTATCCCAAGAGATTTTGAATCTCTAATTGTTATGCTTTGTCTACTAACAATATCATCTTTTATCACATGGTCTATCTTTCTCGATTCTTCCTTTTTTACTTCAAATATTAGATAGCTCACCTTAAATCACCCTTGCTATCTTTGCATATCTATCCGATATTTAATCTTTTCCCATCTTCATCTATAATTCCATTTTTTATCCTTGACGAACTTATAGGTAGATTATCTTCCGCGAGAACAATCGATATCTCTATTATTTTCAAAGGTTTGAGACCAAATTGTTTTCTTTTCCTATTTATCTCTTCTGCATTTTTTCTTGTCTCACTGGAGACAACTATCGCATCAAAATCCTCAGACAACGTAGGACCATACTTGTCCTCTATTGGTATTATCTCATAATTTTCATAACCCTTTGTTTTTAAATACTCGATCAGTTTTTGTTTTCTAACATCAAAAGGAAAAGCATTTTTAATCTTTGCAACCGTGTACCTATCTGTTGTTAAACCAATGGTTACCAACCCGTTTTTACTTGTTACGCTGAAGGCTTTATCTATCAGCACCTTATGCCCCTTGTGAAGAATGTCAAATGTTCCACCAATACAGACTTTGTTAAACATTTGGTTAAGCCGGCGGAGGGATTTGAACCCCCGACCTGGTGATTACAAGTCACCCGCTCTTCCAGCTGAGCTACGCCGGCAGACCTCTATATCCATTCCAATGTAAACCTCTCTGGGGGAGTATGTCTTTATCATTCTTAAATTTTTTATTTTTGCCGATGTATCCCTTTTTGATAAAGTTTTCTCTATCTCAGATGCCCTATCCCAAACTCTATCCCTGTTTATTATATCATAATAATGTATCATTATTGTATTTTTTAATAGTAACATGGCAGAGTCTAAAAAATTGTAGGCTGAAAAAGGTAGATTCATTATAACATGATCCGCTCTCACGCCATTCTGATACAACCCTTTAACCGCCTCCCTTGCATCACCCTCTACTAATTCTATTTTATGCAAAAGTTTATTCCTTGAAATATTCTTATAAGCAAATTCCATTGCATACGGGTTTTTATCTATAGCATATACTATCCCAGGCTGTGCATATTTTGCAATAACCAGAGCAAATGGTGCAACACCAGCGAACATATCCACAACAACCTGATCCTTTCTAACCTGCCTAGCAACCCTCATCCTCTCAAATGCCAACCTAGGGGTGAAAAAACATTTCCCAACATCGACCTCTATCACCAGACCATATTCAACATGTGTGGTTACAGTTCTCTTTTCACCAGCGACAATTTCCAAATCTCTTGTCCTAAACTCCCCTCTCACACCCTTGTCTAAACATACCACCCTAACGTTTTTATGCTCCTGTAAAATCCTCTTCGCAATAACCCCCTCCCTATGGAGGATCTCATCTGATAGTTTTATTATCGCAATATCCCCAACTATATCATAAGACACCATATATTATCAGTTTTAAAGAAGAATTTCGAAACCGATATAATATTTTTCCCTCGAGAAAACAAGCTCACAAATGATTTCTTAACAGGCTGGTAGTTGTTATCCCCTCACCCAGCTTTTTAAAGATTAAATGAGGTATAATCCTGTGTAATTATTTAATTATTTTTAACCTTTTCTAAATTATTTAAATTTTTTAAAAGAAAGAGTCCCGCCTCCCGGATTTGAACCGGGGACCTGCCGGTAGCTGCCATCAGGTCTACAGCCGGCCGCTCCGGCCAGACTGAGCTAAGGCGGGGTTTCAAATAAAAGATGATGAGAACACTTTTAAATATTTACCACTTTTTAAAACTTACTTCCAAACTTGTAAAATGTTTAAAATCGCAACGTTTATAAATGACCTAATTATTTAAGGTAAAAGAATTCCCGGTGAGGAAAAAAGCATACCTTAGCACCCTCCTGAAATATTTTGTTATGATGGAGGCAATGCTATGTGTATGACCCAGCTTGCGGTGCAGGCTGGGTAAAATGTGAAAAAGTTTACAAAGAAAGCCGGGATGAGTAGGTATAAACAAGAAGAGAAGGGTTGAAAAAATTAGGAGGGAATGATAAAAAATGGAAAGAAATATTAGAGGAAAGTTATCGGCACCAATAATCGCATTATTAGTAATACTAGCTGTTTTCACTACAATGTTTGGCAGTGTAACTGCAGAAGAACCTGAAACATTCAATATCACCTATCCGGATAAGGATATCTGGATTGGTCCAGATAATACTACAACAGAGATCAATATAACATGGGGATCTTCAACAAATGCAACCTGGTATAACATTACAATAGTAAATTCAACAACATCTCAAACATATAATGCTAGTAGTAATACTTCTTATGTATGGAATATAAGCAATCTTCCGGATGGCATATACTGGATAAATGTTACTGCCTATAACTCCACTGAACCTTCTCAGAATCTTACTTATGCGAGCAACAATAACATCGCCATTGTAATAGCAAGGACATTCCATATCGATGCACCAACAGAAGATCCTAAATATTGGAATGTTACAAATGCATTTACAAAGGTTAGCCTGAATATATCTTGGACGGAAGCAGCAAATGCTACTAACTACACTGTAGTAATTAAAGGTAGCACTCCAGTAACCAACAACACAACTAATAAAACCTGGGCTGAAGTAGAATGGTTTGTTTACGAGGATGGCACGTATAAGATAAGTGTGATGGCAACCAATACTAGCTTATATCCTCAGCATATATATGCATCGAATAATAACAAGACAGTTATTGTTAATGTAGGTACCCCTGGTGTTGATGTATGGGAAGGTGGTAACACCACGGTTGGAGATGATGTACTTAACACATCAACAAGTGACATCAAATATGGTGTGACAAAGAACATCGTTGTAAACGGTAGTGCAAACTGGGGTTCTGGGAAATACTGTCTCTATTACCCTGTGTATAGTGGTAGCTATTCTGAAGGTGCAGGATCATATAACCTAACCTGGGCTAAGTACAAGGGTAGTGGTAGTGGAGATGCACCAGAGATTGAACCATCTGCTGGTGATTATACCTTTGGAGAGGGTACACTTGAAAACGATGTCGTTTTTAACAGATCAGGTTTGTGGTTAATAGGTCCAAAAGATAACTTCAGTCCAGATGCGTCCACAGCCGAGAGGATGGACGCAACCATACCAGCATGGTTCTGGGTTAACACATCACAGGAGTACGATGTAGATGTAGATTCAGCCACATGGAAATATGATGCATCTGGTGATGTTACAGTAACAGTTACAAAGGATGGTAGCCCAGTGGATTCAATGGTAGCTATTATAGCAGATGATACTACAAAGTTGATTGAAGAATGGAATGAAAATCAACTCACAGACACAAATGGGCAGGTCACAGCAGCAAAAAATGCTACAGCATTCTCACATGCTGGCACCTATACTGTATTAGCTTACTGGGATGCCGATGGAGCCGGTGACGAGTCAGGAAGTAGTATAAGGTACCGTGAGGGCACTAATGGTCGTAGATATTACAATGATACTTATGGAAGCGGCTTGTTTACAGGTAGTGCAGACAAATATAACTACTACCTATGCGGCCCGTGGGATCCACCGGAATACAATGCATCATCTAAGACAATAACTGTTGAATCAAACACACCAGTATTTAGTGTTGAAAATGCCACACAATACTGGAACTTCACAGGCAATGTAACCATAACCGTAAAAGATGCAAATGATGAGAATCTCACTATGACTGCTTTAACAACTACTATTACTTTATTCAACAGCACCGGCAACAAAAATGATTGGAAATCGATAAACAGCGCATACTATAACTTTACAGTCTACGATGGGAAGATAATAATCGGACCAAATCTTACGGAAAGCTATGGCTGGGGAATAGGTAAGGATGGCTGCCATTGGGCTGACGCGGGTGACACGATATATGTAGTTGTAGCAGTTGACCTTGCAGGTAATACTACAGAGGAATGGAATGGCACAACAAGTTTCACCATTGCATCTGCACCAAAACTTCAGATTGAATTAGTCGACCCATCTGACGGGAAAATTGATCCATTAACTCAGGCAACTACTATGCCTATTTCTATAAAGTTCAAAATAGTAAATGAATCACACGCTTATCTCTCTGAGAGCGATGTAGGCGCAGAAAATGTAATCATTTCCGGAGACGCATTGTTATTGTCAGATAGTGGTATGAGTCTGGAAGATTGGAAAAACAATACACCATTCACATACACTATTACAGGCGATGTGTGGGAAGTAGAACTCATACCAGTTATGGATATAAACGGTGGAAAAATCGAAATAACAGTTACATACGAAAATAACACTGCCAATGCAACAATCACCATATCAAATGGATCTGTTGTTTCAATGAGTCCAAGTAGTTTCCAGATAGGTGAAAACAGAACTTTGACTGTAAATGTAAAAGATTCATCTGGTGCAACATATAACAATGCAAACGTTTATCTCTACTGGTTGAAAGATGATGGAACTATAGACACTGCAAACGAAGTTGACAACACATCTGGTGGTGGTAGCGGAGGAGCATACAATTTCCTATTGAACACCACTGAGCAAGGCAACGAAGCACCTGAATATCTGGTGGCCTATGTAAACCTATCAAATGTTGGTTATGGTTATGCAGTTACAAAAATGGAACCACGTAATGATATGAAAGTTGAGATTTCACCAGTAGAAGTGATGGCTGGTGCCAAGACAGAGTTCACAATTAATGTGACCCTAGTGAGTGAGAACGGTAGCTACCCTGATACGACAGATCTTAAAATAGAGATCTATGATGCCAATGGAACAAATGTCACAGATGACGCTACAGTAACAGACCTCACCAGTTCAGATGTAGACGGAAAGGTTAACATTTCAGTTGAAGGACACTTCTTCAAAGCAGGTACATACACAATTTATGCACACAATAAATCCCATGACAGCACAGGTTACAATGCAACATTAACAGTATATGCAGTAAACGTAGCAAGCAATCCATCGGCACTAGCATGGCCAACAGATAAAAATGTCTCAGTAACATTCACACTAACATACAAGGATGGAACAAATGCCGGAAACGGTACACTCAAGATAGAGAACATTACTAAATCTGGATCTGGAGAGTACGTACCAGACAGTAATGAATCATCTCAAGTAGATGTTGTAAATGGTACCGTGACAATAGAACACGTCAACGTGTCAGGTTTGACAGCAGATGATCTACCATTTAACATAACATTCACATTCACACCAACAGGTGGACAAGAAGCAGACTGCACTGGATTGCTCCAGATAACAACAGCCATAGCAACGCCAGATCCAGCAATAATATATGTTGGAGAGACGACACAGGTAAAAATAACATTAACACATCCAGGAACATTAACACATCCAGGAACAGGTCAACCAATACCTGGTGTAAATGTTGGATTAGACTCAAAAGACCCGGAGAAGAGCACAACAATACTGGCAAAGGTACCGCAAAATGAGACAACAAACACGGCTGGAGAATGTTACTTCACCATAAAAGCAGAAGCCAGTGGAAATATAACAATATTCATAGAAGGCGGCTATGATCCAGACAACAAGTATGTGATAAAAGCAATGAACAAACAAGCTATGACAGTAGAAGTTTCAAAATCATCGGTTAACGAGGGAGAAAGCTTCATAGTAACAGTAAAAGACAGCTCAGGAACAGGTATAGAAGGAGTACTCGTAACAGTATCAGGTATAGGATTATCTGATTACACTGGTAGCGATGGTACAGTAACATTCACTGCACCAGAAGATGTTGGCGCAAACATACAATGCCAGATATACGCGAGCAAAGATGGATACTATGTAGAAGGAAACCTGCCAACTATAACAATAATACACCTACCACAATTAACAGTCACAACAGACAAAGCAACATACAATGAGGGAGACAAGGTAACAGTAACGGTTTCAGAGAATGGAGCATCAGTATACCTAAACGATGAGTTCAAAGGAATAGCAGCAGGTGGAACATTCACATTCACTGCACCAGAGGTTGACAAAGATACAACATACACAATAACCGTAGAAAAAACAGGGTTCAAATCAGCATCCACAGAGATAACAGTAAAGAACAAGGCAGGAGTACCAGGATTCGAACTGGTAACACTAATAGCAGCACTTGGAATAGCACTGATACTATTAAGAAGACGCCGCTAAAACAAACCCCTTCTTTTTCTCCTTTTAAATATCATTTTTTATTTTCCTCTGTTTTACTGATGATTAGGTTTATAATACCAGATCAAGATACGGGATACTAGTTTTCTATGAAGATAAGCATAATCATACCAACCCTGAATGAGGAAAAAGGCATAGGAAAAACAATAGACAGCATAAAAAAAGATGTTTTCAAAAAAAACAAATGGGATCTAGAGATAATAATAGTGGATGGAAACTCCACGGACAAAACCCGAGAAATAGCAGAGAAAAAAGGAGCAAAGATAATAATCGAACCAAGAAAAGGCTACGGAAGAGCCTACAAAACAGGTCTAAAACATGCAACAGGAGACATAATAGTAACAGGAGATGCAGATGCCACATATCCATTTGACAAAATACACGAGTACATACAAACGCTAATAGACCAGGATCTTGATTTTATAACAACAAACAGATTTGCCAAACAGGAAAAAGGCGCAATGAGTGTAAAACACAGATTTGGAAACCTAATACTCTCAACAGCATTAAGAATACTATTTTTCATAAAATTGAAAGACTCCCAGTCAGGGATGTGGATTTTTAAAAAGGAGGCATTGAAACACATACAACCCTTGGAAAAATTTGATGATGGAATGCCATTTAGCGAGGAGATAAAAATAGAGATGTTCAAAAACAAGAAACTAAAATGCAGGGAAATACCCTCCATACTCTACACACGTGAGGGTAAAGCAAAACTGCAAAGTTTCAAAGATGGTTGGAAAAACCTCAATTTTTTACTCAAAAAAAGAACACAAACATAATAAACCAAAAAGTTTAAAAATTATTATACTCTATAGTTTTAGTAACTGGTGGTTCAATTGGAGAATCCTTTCATATTTGGCAAAGCAGTCACAGGAGAAAATTTTATAGATAGAGAGAGGGAGATAAAGGAGCTAAAATCCAGTTTGCTATCAGGGCAGAACATATTATTGTTTTCCCCAAGGAAAATAGGAAAGACATCTCTAATAAAGGAGACTTTTAGGAGAACAAAAAATGTAGCTTGTATCTATATAGATCTCTGGCAGACGGCCTCCATATATTCTTTATCACGAGAGATAATAAACAAGGTCGTTGAGAAAACATATAGCTCAGTCGAGAAATTAGCATTAGATATGAAACACCTTTTAAAA
>QMST01000003.1 GCA_003649745.1 Thermoplasmata archaeon
AAACTCTATTTTTATTTCTCCTCCATATTTTCTAGATTTTATACCTGAAAATATGTTAAATGAGAAAGGTCTTAAAGGTTTTTATAGGACTATAGCTAGAAGGGCGAAGGAGATAGGTTTTGATTGTCTTCATTTTGCACGTGTGTATTCGAGTGGTTATCATGAGTCTCATCAGCCATCTACTATTAATTATTGGTTTCCTGCATCTTCCTCTCCATATGCAACCTATAGTTATCCGAGAAAAGATTTTTTGGATATATCTGGTGGTGATTCTGGTAAAGCTCGTGATCTTATCAAGTCAATAATTGAGACAGTTCGAGATGAGGGTGTGAGGGTGAAGATATATTCTGATCCAGTGGGTATGTATGCCCCAGATAAAACCTATTGGAACTGGTTGAACCCATTTTTTGTTTCAGAGTTTTTAAAGCAGGGGTATGTGGCTGTGGCACATCAGCATTCTTCTGATCCGGGATGGGTGCGTTTTGAGAAAAATAATGGTGTTTTGAAGGTTAAACGTTTAGATTTTTTAGAGACAAAATTGGGAATATCTGATATAAATCATCTAGCTGTTGAGACATGTACCTCAGGTCCTTCTAAGCTTGGGATGGAGAAATATGGCAACAGTAGCATACCAGGTTATGATCCACTGAGACCTGATTTTGATTATGGTTTTCACCCTGAGGAGATACTTCCAGATCTCAATGTTTCACCAAAGTTTGACTCAAGTTTTCACTATCAAGAAGTGAAACAGGTGTTATGGCTTTTCAAAAACTATGGGGTGGATGGTCTCTGTTTGGATGATACCGGTCGTCTTATAATGGGTTTTGGAAAGGCAGAGTATGCTGATGATCTCTGGCATAGTTTGATGCACCCAGCTCTACCAAGTGATCCTACTAATCTTTATGGTGTGTGCCATGATGATGTATATTGTGATCCACTTATGAAAATATTAAACGCGGATGAGGACAAGTTTACCCTTGATTCTTATGCGAACATGCTAAAACATATTAGATGGCAGATAAAATATGTCAACCCAGATGGTTTTCTAATGTCAGGGGATTATCTTGTCCCATCTGATGTTGGATGGAAATCTATAGTCTCGGTTGAGGATGTCTCCACCAGCGACCAGTTTGACATATGGAGATCTTCTTTTGCAAGATGGGCGTATAAGACTTTTCAATGTGGTTACAAGCATTTGAGAACAGATCTTAGAAGAACTATGCTGCCAGGTCTGGGATCACAATCTGTTATAGGTTTAAGTATTAGACCAGATCTAACACTTGCGATAATGATGGTCACAGGCTGGGCTAATAAGGTGGATGTAGAGCTAGGTGATCCAGATAAATGCAGAATTCTAAGCTTGGATAAACCCTATTGGACCAAAAAGGAGAAACTGGTTTACAATTACATTAGAATGAAAAAAGAAATACCAGAATTGTTTATGGAGGAAGGGCAGCAGCTGCTTTATCACAAAAAACTAAAAGACCCAGTTGTGAACATTCCAAGGGAGTACGAGTTTCTAGGTGGAGAGATCTGCAACATAAAAGGCAAAACCTTGGGTAAAAAGGATGTGAAGGAGCCATATACGATATTGTATATGATACCATGTGAGTATGGTGAAAAACTCCGTGTTCTTCACATAATGAACAGTAGAGTTGTGAGTCAGATCTCTGATAATGATCTCATACCAGTGAATTATTATTTCAAGATTAGAATACCAGATGGGGAAATGGTTAAAAGTGTAAAAATTGTGTCACCAGATTTCTACAAAGGAAAGGTAGATCCTGATAGAGATGGAAAACCAGATAAAGGTTTTTACTCAGATGTTACAAAAAAGAGGGGTGATATCCATAAAAATGGATGTTACTGGGATGTAGAGGATGGTTATGTGAAAATAAAGGTACCATATGTGATATCTTACTCGGCTGTGATCCTGGAATTCAGCAACATGGGAAAGAATGCTTCCAGTGGTAAGACGGTTTCCTCTGGGTTGAACAAAATTTGTAATGTTAGAGCTAGTAGAAAAGTTTAAATAAAATATATTTTTATTATATAAAATATGAAATATTTAAAATTGTTTACAATAATAATTACTATCATATTTTTATCAACCTCAGTTGCCTCAGCGATATCAATTCAACAAAAAACAAAAAGTAAAAAAATTACAGAGAGAGCATCTCTTGACACAGCAGACGTTGACAAAAACGCAGACATCTTATACCCATTGTGCTCCTATCCAGCTATAGTTGAAAGAGGAAAAAATTTCACTATAAAGTTTAAAGTTGATGGTTTTGATAAGGTTTTTGCATGCATCTCAACCGCCTATGAGCCAATAGTGGACGAGATAGAATTAAAAATCAATGACGTTAGAAAAACAGGCATATTTTGGAGTATTAAAGCCAGTATCCCCAGTGACACACCTACTGAGTTGTATAATCTAACATTGTTTTTTGAAAAAAACAAGACATTATATTCTCTAAACGAGCCAAGAGCTGTAGATGTTGTTAACAATTTCACCCAGAGTTTCTCATTTGTTCATGTAACAGATTTCCACATAGGTGATCCACGAGGGGCGAAGGAGAATTTAAGAGAAACAATTGGTTGGGAGGCAGCGAAAAAGGCTGTGGAAGAAATAAACCTTCTTCATCCTGATTTTGTGATAATATCTGGTGATCTAGTGTTTGGATATCTCAACTCTTATGATTACAAAGAATGTTACAAAATATTGCAGCTTTTTGATGTACCCACTTTTTTATGCCCTGGTAACCATGATGGACAGATAGTCTTTGGAAAAGATGGTTTCGACCTGTGGAGGAAATATTTCGGCCTATTAAATTACTCATTCAACTATGGAACATATCATTTCATAGCTGTCAACTCATACTGTTGGCCATCCTACCAGAGAACACCCATGTTGTTCCCAACATTTAACTGGGGAGGCTACATAGATGACAAAGAGATAAAATGGGTTGAAAACGATTTAAAAAACAATGAGAACGCCACACTTACATTCATGTTCCTACACCATAACCCAATATGGGAAACCAGGGACGACTCGGTTTTTAAAATTAAAAGTGAATACCATAACAGAAAAAAACTTCTCTCACTGATTGAGAAATATGGGGTTGACATGGTTTTATCTGGACATGTACATTATGACAATGTTACTATAATCAATGGAACCATTTACATAACCACCACAACCACAGCAAGTGACCATAGAAAAGATGCATACTGGGGGTACAGACTTATAAACATAAAAAATGGAGCAATTTTATCATACAACTATAGAGAACCAAAATATTCTATACCCTCATATCACATAAACTATACGTTTAAAAACTCCTATACAGCTATTGTAGAAAACAATCTTATAAAAGACATTAACGTATTAATTAAGTTTTTAGTCCCATCTGGATTCTATAATGTAAAAAATGGTAAGGTCTTAATGGAAAGGAAAAAAAATGGTTTAAGCGAGGTTTATGTCCTTGCAAATGTTAAAAAAGAGAGTAAACTAGAAATAAGTCTAAATTAAGTAAAACTAGATTTCTATTAGCTCTCTGTTGGCATTGGTGAGAATCTCTATCTTTCCTTTTTTAATTAAAACATCATCTTCTATTCTCACACCACCAACCCTGGGTAGATATACTCCTGGTTCCACAGTTAAAACAATATTCTCATCAAGTTTTTCTTTTGAACCCTTATTTAACCTTCCGCCATCATGTACGGCTAATCCAAGTGTGTGACCAGTTCCATGTACGAATTTTCCCTTGAACTTTGTTTTGTCTATGTATGATTTAACAGCGAGATGAACCTCTTCAAAAGTTATACAATCTTTTAAAGCGTCAAAACCAATTTGCTGTGCATTCTTCACAACCTCATATATTTCTCTCTGGAGTTTAGAGGCTTTACCATAGACAAATGTTCTTGTTATATCTGAGAGATACCTGTTAACCATTGCGCCAAAATCAAAAAGTGCAAAATCTCCTTTTTTCAATCTTGTTTTTCCACTAACATGATGAGGCAGTGCAGAGTTTTTACCAAATGCGACAATGGTTTCAAAGGCTCTATCCTCTGCACCATTTAGTCTCATAAGATGTTCTATCCTACCAGCTATGTCCAACTCAGTGGCATTATCATGTATTATGTCTGGTATCTTCTGTGCAACCCTGCTTGCTATCCTGCAGGCTTTTTTAATCTCTTTTACCTCTTTTTCATCCTTTTTTAATCTTGCCTTTGATATCTCTTTACTGATGTCTATCAATTTTGCCTTAGGAAGAATCTTTTTTACCCATATGTAGTCCCTGTAAATTAGATCCTCTGCGTTTACACCAATCTTTCTGGAAGATCTTAAGATTTCTCTAATTGTTTCTTCTAATTCTTTTTTACTTCTAAATACGTGAACATTGATCTCTTTTTTCTTTATGTTGCAGGCTTCTAACTGGGATGCTACTACGTGAACCTTTTCATCTGGGAATATTATAGCTGCGCCTTGTTCAAAAACACCGTTTAACCCGGTGACATAATAAAAAGATGGGTCTATGTGGGTTCTCGAGGAGTTTTTAATCAAAATAGCATCTATATCCTTGTTGACGGTTTTGAATAATCTTTCTATTCTTCTTTTCAAAAACATCCTTTTTGTGTGTAATAAGGTTTTAATCTAAAAAACTTTCTAATATTTTATCAACTTTTCAATATATAAATATGGCTGAGAGAATATAGTTTAAGTTAAAAGGAGCGAGGCATCCTTTTTAAATAAGAAGAAAATTGCTGTGTTACTTTGTGTATCTGTTTAGCAGGTCTCGAAGTTGTGAAAGATCCTGTTTTATTGTCTCTACTTCTCTTAGTTTTTCTTTTTCGAATTCCTCTAGGATCTTTGGTAAGGGTGTTGTGAGTTTGTATATGTGAACAGGCCTTCCTTTTCCTTTCTTTTTAAGATCTCTTTTTGCTACCCATCCCCTTTTTCTTAATTCTTGCATTGCAACGCTAACTTCTGGTTGTCTTAGATTAGCACCTTGTTCAACGTCAGCAGAGCGACACTCATCGACTTGGGAGATATAAATCAGGGTTTTTGCCAGGTTTTTTGGCATGCCTAACTCTGTAAATAATTGTACAACTTTTTCATCTTGTTCATCTAATACATTTGATCTTGCACGCTTCATATTCCTTCACCAAATCTAAATCATTCACAAGTATTTATAATTTTCTAAAATTTCTCTTTTCCGCATAGTAATTTATTAACCTACTTTTATATTTTTCGGTATTTTTTCATCTATCCTATTTATATTTTATTATATTTATCATATCCAACGTAATATTTTAAGTAATATTATAACCGAGAATAGAATCTATATTCATTTTTTGAGCCTGATTTCAAAACTCTGAAAATCCCTGGGAACCATAGAATTCTTAAAAACTTCTTTTGCCTCCAGTTCTAAAGGTTTCGAATCCAGATATCTAGGACTTATATGGGTTAGAAAAAGTCTTTCTACATTAGCCTTTTTTGCTATCTCCGCCGCTTGCCTCGCAGTACTATGCCCATACTCAATTGCTATATCCTCTAACTCAGAATGAAACGTCGCATCATGAACCAAAACATCCGCATTTTTTGCAAAATCTACTAACTCCTCAAATGGCCTAGTATCACCAGATATCACTATCTTCCTCCCAGGTCTTTTTGGACCCAACACCATACCTGGTGTTATCTCTCTATCACCTACTACAATAGTTTCCCCCCTCTGTAGTTTACTAAACAATGGCCCCTCTGGAATACCCAACTCCAACGCTTTCTCCTTATTAAACCTTCCAGGCCTCTCATTCTCTTCTAAACAATACGCAAGTGTAGGTACATTATGATCCACCCTCAATGTTTTTATGACATACCCCTCAAATTTTACAGTAGACTTATCATCTAACTCAGTCACGATTACCTCATATGTTGGTGTAAAATAACCCAGAGAAAGTATTTGTGAAACAAGTCTTTTTAACCCCTGGGGACCATATATATAAAGAGGTTCTTCTCTATCGTTAAGCTGCATCGTCTGGATAAGACCAGGTAAACCTAGAAAATGATCACCATGATAATGTGTTATAAAAATCTTGGATATCTGCATATAACTTAGCCTTGATTTTTGAATCTGCCTCTGTGTACCTTCTCCACAGTCAAACAACAATATCTCCCCACCTCTTTTTATAGCAACAGCTGGAACATTTCTTTTTACTGTCGGCCAACTCCCACCAGTGCCTAAGAATGTTATCTCAAGTTGCATACTAAGGAGGATTACAAAACATAGTAAAAGATTTTGTGGTCAACCCTTTTTATATACACCAAAATATCTAGTCAAACTTCTATGCACTCTACAAGGATACACAACCTCTCTTTCTAGATAATCATCTAATATACCCAGCGATTTTTCATTTGGCAAACCAACAACAGCTTTCCCATCTGACTTAAGCACTTTACAAATAACTTCAGCTCCTCTATCATAAAGAATCTCAATTTTTTCTCCACTTGTACTTGTTGACCTCCCATAAGGAAAATCTGTAACCACTGCATCAACATTCTCAACAAATTTTGACACATCTCCAACATCGCATTGATATAGCTCATATTTATTTATCCCAAAATACTCTAGATTCTTTCTGCATCCCTCTATCATCTTCCTACTTATATCATTACCAATAACTCTTGCCCCTATTAATACAGCCTCTAATAATATACCACCTGTACCACAAAACGGGTCAAGAAGAACCTCATCCCTGCCAACCTCAGAGAGATTCACCAAAGCTCTAGCAAGTTTTGGATCCAATGATATAGGAGAAAAAAAGGGTCTATACTGTGCCTTTCTTTTTTCAAAACTCTTTCGATCTATCTCAAAAAGTTTTATCCCCCCATAAACTCTATTATCAGTTAATATTATTCTAACCTCAAAATCAGGTTTTTTAAGATCAACTCTATAATTCCTAGCAAAAATATCACCAACCTCTCTCTCAACATCCAAAGAACTAAATTCAACATGTCTTGATCTGTTATTACATCTAACTCTAAAACTACTGCCCTTATTCACTGGTATTTCTATCTTTTCACTCTTTTTTCTAATCTCGCTTAGATCTGGTTCACATGAAAAAAGAAATTTATCCAAAAAGAAAGAAAGAGCAACCCTATCAGCTAGTCTATTTATTTTTTCATCTTCAACATCTACAACCACTACATTTTCATTTTTCTCCACAAGAGAATAACCACTACTTTTTTCACCTTTTATCGAATATATTACTTCATCCGCAGGTAACGAGTCATATTCTTTTGACAATTCAAAAATAACTCTCATATATTTTCTCTCTGTTAAGGTAAATTATTTTATAATAATTTGCCTAGAGCTCTCATTAAAAATAAAGGAAACTTTTATTAAATTAGTTTATATTTACTTTTATAGAGATAAAAAGGACCTAAGGGATCCAAATGTCATATTATGGGATAAATTTCAAAAAATTAGTAATTTTTTCTATAGCAATTTTCTTTATTTTAACATCAGCATTATGTCTTGTTCATAAAACCAAGGGAGAAAAAACAACACTTCAACTATATTTCAAAGAACTAAAGAGTGACAACACTGGTTTAATGGATAGTGAAAAACCAACAAATACACAGGATTCAGTTGTAAACCTAGATGAGGTAGATGGCGTGATGTGGCTCTATGAAAACGATAAACCTCTCAAGATAGATCATAGCAAAGTCACGGTCACACTCTATTTTAAATCAAACATAATAGCTACACGCATAGTCACAGTGTCACTATATGATTACACAACATCATACCAGCTGGGATCAAAATCTCAAAAAGTTATATCAACACTACTTGGTTCATCCACGACTTTCACATTTACCACTATAGGAGGATATGAATTATCTAAAAAAAATGGTCTTGCATTGGTTATAACATCAAACAAAACAGGTTTACTCGGCAAGATAGGTTTTCTAAAGTTCAATCTCCTTTTTAATTCAAATAAACACCCATCAAATATAAAGATAAGTGGCTTGGAGGAACTAAAATCTCCTCCACCCTATACGATCACTATTTTAAAAGATGGAAACGTGATCCATAACGATACCCTTAAACCAGGTGGTATTGGCGAATACCGGGTGGAGATACTAAACGTTGGAGAAAAAAGTGATAATGTAACATTGTCTTATAAATTTAGTTCACCAACTGGATGGAGCATGTTTTTTTCCTCAGAGAGACTCCACCTGCCTCTGAATGATTATAACTCCACAAATATCACGATCAATACACCAGCTATTGAAACAAATACAATATTAACTATAACTGCTAAAGGCAGTCTAGGCTCGGCTTATACTAATATTAGTCTAAGCACATCTAAAAAACTATACACTTATGATGTTGAAATCATAAAACCTAAAAATGGCAGGGGAAGAAACGGGGAAAACATAACATATGTTTTCACTATAAAAAACATAGGAGAAGATGAAGATACCTATAACATATCTGTGACATCTCAGCATAATTGGGACCTCTGGCTTGAAAAAAACAAAACAAAATTAAAACCAGATGAAGAGGATAAGATAAAAGTCAAAGTAAGTTTACCAAGAGATGCAAAAATTGGCATGTCAGATATTCTAACCTTAAAGGTGTCATATGATCCCTTTAGAAACCTGAGCAAGATATCTGAGGTGAAAACAGAAGTCATTGGCCCTAATATAGGAGAGATCTTGTTTAATTCTTTAAAATCCATCTCAGGCAGTATAGGGTTAACAGCGGTTATAGGTGATACAGCGCCTTATGTGCTTCTTCTAATTTTGGTTGTAGTTATCCTGTTAATTGTTTTCATCATAATCTATACTATAAAAAAGAGATATGTGGAGGTAATTTGTGTAGATAGGATAAAAGAGGTAAAACCAGGTGATAAAGCCGAGTATAATTTAACTATTTTAAACCCTTACAAGGTGAGACTACTTTATAATTTAAATGTAACATCTCTGCAAAAACCAAATTGGAAAATATCTATAAACGAGAGCGAGGTGGTTCTCAACCCTGGTGAGAGTAAGGAGATCAGGTTAACTGTTGAAACAAATGAGCATGACAATATAGGAGATTGGTCTGAGATAAAGGTAAAAGCAGTTCCCCAGCAGAAACCATCTAAAGCAGCAGAGATTTCCCTGTTAACAACCCTGAGGGAACCCAAGCCCAGTCTCATTATAAAAGATGTTAAACATCATCCAAAAGTGTTCAAAGGTGGGGACATTGTTACAACCTCGTTTATAGTAGAAAACAATGGAGATGCCCCGGCAGAGGGAGTCTCTGCCACATTATACCTAAATGGTGAGGAGAAAAACAAGGTTGAAAATCTTCTCATACCAGATGAGGGTTTCGCCAGGATAAAACTCCCATGGATTGCGGTAAAGGGTAAAAACACGCTTCATATAGCGGTTAGACAAAAAAATAAATAATAAAACTTTTTAGCTGCAGAAACTTGTTTTTAAAAGGGAGCCTAAAATATGGGAGATGAAGCAGACAAGAAAAAATGGTTTGAAGAGCTTAGAAACGCGGAAAAAAAATATCAGCTTTTAATCCAGCGTAGAAATGAGTTAAACGAAATAGCGAGAAATGTGAAAGAAGAGAGAGACATGATCAACAAGAGACGCAGAGAGCTACTCGAGGAGATGAAAAAGAAAAAAGAAGAACGTAACAAGTTAGCAGAAAAAATGAAACAGCATAAAGAAATGAGGGATAAGTTGCAAAAGCAGGCTAAAGAGCTCATCCAGGCAAAGAGAAGCAAAAAGGGTAGTATAATCAAAAGTTTACCTCTCCATGCTGAGGAGTTAAAGGCAGATATACAGATGCTTGAATATAGACAGGAAACAGAACCAATGAGTACGGAGGAAGAAAACGAGCTTATTGAGAAGATACGGAGAAAGAAAAAAGAATATGAGAAGCTTAAAAAAGAATTGGAAAAGCAGAAGATAATCGAGGTTGATCTCTCAGATACGGAAAAAGCAATAAAAGAATTATTTAAGAAAGCTGATGAAGAGCATCAACAGGTGCAGAAATATTACAAAGAAATGGAAAAAACTCATAAAAAGTTTGTTAAGCTAATGGAAGAAGTAGCAGCTCTTATAAATGAGGCCAAGAAAAAACATGAAAAATTTATGGCTATAAAAGAAGAGGCAGATAAACTACATGTAAAGGCTGTTGAGATGAGGAGTAAAATAATCACAATCAAGAAGGAACGAAGAAAACACAAAGAAGAAGCTCGTAGGATGTTAGAGGAGCTCAATAAAAAAGCGCAGCAGGCGCTTTTAGATGAGAAAAAAATAGAGGAATTGACTGAGCAAACCATAGAGGCTCTTAAAAAAGGGCAGAAAATCTCACTAACATAGTTAATCGTTTATCAACGAATTTTAAATCGACAATTTTATATATAGTTTTTGCATTTCGCTAAAACCGGTGCTATCTGGGATATGAAAGAGGACGTTGGAATTGTTAGCTATGGGGTCTATATACCAAGATATAGGATAAAAGCTTCTTCTATAGCAAAGGTTTGGGGCAAAGACTCTAGATATATTGAGAAAGGTTTGAATATAACAGAGAAATCAGTTCCAGGTCCAGATGAGGATGTCGCCACAATTAGTGTCGAAGCTGCAAGATATGCTCTGAGAAGATGCAACATCAACCCTAAAGATATCGGCGCTATCTATATTGGAAGCGAGTCTCATCCCTATGCTGTAAAGCCAACTGGAACCATTGTTGGTGAGGCAATTGGGGCAACACCAGATTTAATGGTTGCAGATTATGAATTTGCATGTAAAGCTGGAACAGCTGCTATACAAAACTGTATAGCACTGATAAAATCTAATATAATAAAATATGGTCTTGCAATTGGAGCTGATACATCTCAATCAGCACCAGGTGATGCCCTTGAGTACACGGCATCTGCAGGTGGCGCAGCTTTTATACTAGGAAAGGACAAGGTAATTGTTAATATAAACGCGACATATTCCTTCGCCACAGATACACCAGATTTCTGGAGAAGAGAAGCAAGGAAGTATCCAGCACATGGCGGAAGGTTTACAGGAGAACCCGCATATTTTAAACATATAATAAACGCGTCAAAAAATCTTATGGAAAAAATTGGGACAGAACCGGGTGATTATGATTATGCTGTTTTTCACCAACCAAATGGTAAATTTCCCATCAGTGTTGCAAAAAAACTGGGTTTTACATATGAGCAGATAGAGCCTGGTTTGATATGCCCATTTCTAGGGAACACATACTCAGGTAGCTCCCTGGTTGGATTATCAGCTGTTTTAGACATTGCTAAACCTGGTGATAGAATATTTGTTACAAGCTATGGATCTGGAGCTGGTAGTGACTCTTTTGATTTAACAGTGACTGAGAACATCAAAAAATTCAAAAGAAAAAACGCACCAACCGTACATGAGCTTCTAGAGGATAAAGAGTACATAGATTATGGAACATATGCTAAGTTTAGAGATCTTTTGTATTGGGAGTGATGCATTATGAGAGATGTAGCTGTGATTGGTATAGGTCTTACAAAGTTTGGAGAACTTTGGGAGAAATCATTTAGAGATCTCATAACCGAGGCTGGTATCAAAGCTATAGAGGATGCAGGTATAAGCGGTAGGGAGATAGATGGGATATATGTGGGCTCTATGAGCGCAGGTAGATTTGTAGGTCAGGAGCATGTGGGAGCTCTTGTTGCAGATTCTGCAGGGTTGATAGGCGTACCCTCTACTAGAGTGGAAAGCGCTTGTGCATCCGGTGGTTTAGCCTTTAGACAAGCGTATCTTGCTGTAGCCTCTGGCATGCATGATATGGTTGTTGTTGGTGGTGTAGAAAAAATGACAGATGTTGTTAGCGCGGAGGCTACAAACACACTTGCCACAGCAGCAGATCAAGAATGGGAATCATTTTTCGGTGTAACATTTCCTGCATTGTATGCATTAATCGCAACACGTCACATGCACGAGTATGGGACCACAAGAGAACAACTCGCGCAGGTAGCAGTTAAAAACCATGCCAATGGAGTATTAAACCCAAATGCGCATTTCAAAAGAAAAATCACTCTAGAGGACGTGCTAAACTCATCACCAGTGGCTTATCCTCTAAGATTATTGGATTGTTCCCCTGTGAGCGATGGTGCCGCAGCAGTTATACTATGTCCATTAAAGGATGCAAAAAAATACACAGATAAAATTGTAAAGATTAGAGGATCAGGTCAGGCATCTGACACCTTGGCATTA
>QMST01000004.1 GCA_003649745.1 Thermoplasmata archaeon
GTGATCGCGGCAAGTCCTAACATTTTTGCTAAAGCAGAAAATATGAGAAGGAAAGATAGAGATGAAGTTAGAACAAAATTTGGAATATTTATTTTTATATTTTTTATCCTACTCGCTAAAAACAGAATAGCTAAGAAGATTAAGAAAAAGAGAAAGACTTTTAGCAGCAAAAGCTCAGGGCTTCCATGCCCCAATGTGATTGATAATATTATGATGCCAAAAACATCATCCAGGACAGCAACTGTTAGAATCATCTCGCCTACTTTTGAATGAAGAGCATTCATTTCCATAAGAGTTCTAACTGTTATACCTACACTAGTGGCAACCAGGATGTTTCCTATAGCAATGCTTACAATAGTGCTATATCCTAAAATGTGGCCTACTATAAAACCAAATAAAAATGCAAAGGAGGCATCAAAGCAGGTCGTTATTAATCCCTTTTTACTAGCACTTTTTATTTCATCTACACCTATCTCTATACCAGATAGAAACAATAGTAAAATGATGCCAAGTTTACCTAACGCTTCTGTTTCAGGTGAAAGATATTCTAAATCAAAAATTTTTCCTATTACAAATGGACCAACGAGTATACCTGCTAATATCTCGCCTATTACCGCGGGTTGTTTTATTTTTTCCAATGCGTAACCTATAAGTCTAGCTAGCATTAATGCTAAACCTACAAGTAACAACAATGTTTCTATTGACATTATATCTTACCCAGTAATTTTTGTAGAATATAATGAGCAGTAATTTCTCCAATTATCTCATCATTTTCAACAATAGGCAATCTTCTTAAACCAGAGTTTACCATCTTTGTCAAAGTATCCCCAACTTTGTCCTCTAAAGAGCATCTAGCAACTCTTTTGCACATAATGTCCCTTGCTTTTTTTGCAGTTTTATAGAGAAGAGACACAGAATATCTCCTGCCAAAGGTGTATCTTGGCACTCTAGGTGGGGCAAGAAGTTGTAGAATATCACTTTCTGTTATAACCCCGCACAATTTTTTACTCCCTTTTTTCTCAATCACCCAGACATGATCACGAGCTGTGAGAATGGCTAAGACTTTTTTTATACTAGCATTTTTCTCAACAATGGGAAGGCTCCATTTTTGTTTTTCATCTAAAATATCTCTTATCCTCTGCTCTTGAAGTTTTTTTAGATTCATAGATTGGAGGAAGTAACTAGTAACTAAAATTAAAATTTTTCGCAATAAAATAATAAAAAAAATTGGCAAGAGTTTAATTTGGAAATGTTTATAAACAATACGATACATATTTTTATAAGATGAAAAAAATTTTAAATAGGGGGATGATAGCTGCCCTTCTTATTAGCATGTTCATAATTTCTAATCTTTTTCCAGTTCTTGGATTTAAAATCCTCAAACATCATCAAAATAAATTTTTTAATATAGAAAAAGATATTATAATTGGATATAGAGATAATATCCCTATATTTAGCATAAAAGCAAGATCCCCTTATGAATATGGTTTAAAGAGCGGTCAGTTTTTAATGAAATATTATAAAAAACCAATATTTATTATATATAAGTTATACAAAAAATTTTTGAATAGAATGCATGATGAGGCAGAAAAACATGTGAAGATATTAAAAGAATGGTATCCCTCTTTTTTAGAAAGGCTCATAGGTTTATCCAAATCTACGGGTATACCACTTTTAGATCTAGTATCTCTTGATATTATATTTCCCAGTTTTTTAATGGGAAAAGAAGCATGTACAGCAACAGCTGTATCACCTAGAGTAGCCAAGAACAAGCAACCTTTAATATCTTGGAATGTTGATTTGCTTTATATTTACAAAATTGTTGTGTCACGTTATTTCAGAACACCACCTGTCATTATTTGTAACATGAGTGGAGTATACAAGTATGCAGAGTTTGGATTTTTACCGTTTCTATTTGGTTTTGCATTGATTAATGAGAGAGGCCTAGCCTATGCAGGAACACAGGTAGCTGTTAACGACACTGGTGAGGGTCTTACCTCCATAGAGTTAAATCATTTGGCAATGGAAACCTGCGCTACTGTTGATGAAGTAGGATATCTTTATAGAGTTGTTGAACGTCAATCAGGTGTTAAAAAATTAAACAATGTTTTTGGTGTAACCTCTAATATGAATACTTTATGGGCTGATTCAAAAGGAGATATCCTTCTTATAGAGTATACTCATAACTATTTTGCATCAAAAAAAGCTGTTATGATAGCAGAGACCAATCATCATCAGATATTGGATCCAAATCTTACTGGTGCGCCAAAAAATGATAGCTATCTGGGAAGTACCTATTTACGTTTAGAGAGGGCATATGAGCTTTTAGATCAATATAATGAGTCAATAGATATAGGCTTTTATAAAAATGTTTTTACAGTAGATCATAAAAAGGGTTTTATCAAAGATAAGCCAGATCTTGGAGACATATGTAGACATACGTTAAACACACCAAATTTTCCCTGGGATATGTATGGAACAGCCTGTGTTGTGATTATTCAACCAGCAAATTTCTCAGTCTACTATTGCCCAGGACATCCATGTTGGATGCCTTTCATATTATTGGATTTGAGAGAAGAGTTTAGATAAAAATATAGAGGAAAATAGTTTTTTTCGAAGGTTTGTTCTAAACTATAAAAAACAAAAAGTATTTCAATAGTTTTTGTTTTTTTGAAAAAAAGGGGTATAATGTGAGTCTTCTGGTTGTTGGGAATATAGCATATGATACTGTTTGCAAGGTAAGATTTTTACCAGGTAGAAACGAGGCAACATCTATAGAGGATTTTAATCAAACCTTTGGAGGATGTGCTGGAAATGTTGCAGTGATTGCTAGTAAGCTAGGTGTTGAGACAAGTATTTTCTCCAGTGTGGGTGAGGATTTCAAAAAATCTGATTACCTTCGACAATTGGTAAAATATAGAATTGATGTATCAAATCTAAAGTATTCACCAATGTTCTCAACAGCAAGATCATTTTTATTCTCAGATGAAAAAGGCAATCAGCAAATATTTTATTATCCAGGTGCCTCAGCGGAGTTGGTCAGATATAAATTGGATCCAACAAGGTTTAATTATATACATTTCACAGCAGGGGAAATCAGCGCCTATTTAGATATAATGAAAAAAGCCAAGCAGTCTATTATATCCTTTGATCCAGGTCAGGAAATGTTTCATAGACCCATTGAAAAACAGATACTTCCATGTTTGCCATATGTTTCCTACCTGTTTCTAAACAACCATGAAACAAATCTACTTCTAAAAGTTACAGGGGAGAAGAACCTGGAAAAGCTGAGGTTGAACAATGGGATAGAAGCAATAATAGTCAGCTATGGTGAGAAAGGATCAAAGATATACCATGATGGTAGTGAAATATATATACCCGCGGTAGAGCCTAAAAAAATGTTAGACCCAACAGGGGCTGGAGATGCTCATCGCGCTGGTTTTTTAACAGCTCTGATAAAAGGATATGATCTGGTGATGTGTGGAAGAATAGCATCTGTAGTAGCATCTTTTATAATAGAAAAATATGGGACACAAACCAACATACCATCTTGGGAAATGATTAAAAAAAGATATAAAGATTTTTTTAAAGAAAACCTGAGTAACTTATTTATATAAAGATTATTATTTATTATTATATTTGTTAGTTATAAATACTAAAATTTAGATATCAATTTTGGCTAGTTGAGGAAAGAAAATGAAAACATTGGTTTTATGCGTGGATAGAGATGATGACATAGGAAGAAAAACCGGGATAGAAGGACCTATAATTGGTAAGAAAAAGAATATAAATACAGCTACAAAACTTGCTATTGTTGATCCAGAGGAATCAGATGTTAATGCAATATTTTCTGCTATATCAGTGTATGAAAAACTAAAAAAAGATGGAAAAAAGGTGGAAGTTGCTACAATATGTGGCAACATAGATGTGGGTATTAAATCAGATCAGATACTGGCAAACCAGATTGAAGAGGTTATTGAAAAAACAAAAGCAAAAAGTGTAATATTAGTGACAGATGGCGCAGAGGACGAGTATATACTGCCCATAATTCAATCTAGAATAAAGATAGATTCTATCAAACGAGTGACTGTTAGGCAAAGTAAATTGATAGAAAATGAGTATTACAAATTTGTAAAATTTTTAGAAGATGAAAAAATTCAAAAAAAATTTCTTTTGCCTATAGCACTGGTTATGATAGTATGGGCGGTTTTTACTCTAATAGGCAATTTTGCAGGCTATGCAATAAATAGCTTTACAGTAGCATTGCTAACCTTAGGCGCATATATTTTAGTAAGGGCGATGAAATGGGAAAAGAATGTTAGGATGATATGGAATGAGATAAAAGCTGGTTTAATCGGCGGCAAGTTAACCTTTTTTATCTATCTTATAGCAATTGCTCTGTTAATAGCAGTTATCGTATATGCATACAATCAGACAACAAATGCTAAGATCGACTCTATATGGCATTTTATAACTTTATTCTTAGCTAATTTTATATGGGGAGCTGTAGCTATAACACTATTAGTAATATTTGGTAGATTAGTTGATGTATACATCAGGGAAAAAAAGATACAGTGGTCATATTGGATTTTACCCTTTTCTTCTATATCATTTGGTTTTATAGGAACCTCGGTATTTGATGTCTTATCTAAGATTTTATCAGGATACTCTATAAATGTCTTTTTAACTCCAAAATTTGTTGGAGATGTTATCATTGGAATTTTCATAGTTTTCATAGGATCTGTCACATATAGCTACATTAAGGATATATTCAGAATAGAAATAGAAGAGGTTGAGAAATTAACATAAAAAAATCAAATTTTTTTGCAAAAAATAGAAGGGGGGAGGAAAAGTAAAAAACTTGGGATATAATAGCAGATGGAGTCTAGTTTATCAAAAAATAAGAAAAGATTTTGGTTTTCACATAGATGGGGATAAACTAGCTGCAAAAGTTTTAGATAAAATAATAGAAACCAAAAAATCACCTCCTATTACATTACTAAAAAGAAAAATTAACAACAAAAACGTGACCATATTTGGCGCAGGTCCAGATCTTGAAAACATATTAAAAGAAAAAAAATTTCTTAACAAAACACTACTTGCTGCAGATGGGGCAACAACTGCTTTAATACAGCATAATATTCTACCAGATATCATTGTCACAGACCTGGATGGTAAGATAGAGGATCAGGTAGAGGCAAATAGCAGAGGAAGTATAGTGGTAGTACATGCACATGGTGACAACATAGATGAAATAAAAAAATATGTTCCAAGATTTAAAGGATATCTAATAGGAACTACACAGTTAGATCCCTCTAATTATAAAAACCTGTATAATTTCGGTGGTTTTACAGATGGAGACAGAGCTGCTTATATGGCTGCATTTTTTAAACCTAAAAAGATTTATCTCGCAGCTTTTGATTTTGAAAAAATTGGTAGATACTCTTTTACAAAAAATGTTGAAAACAAGCTTAAGAAGCTAAAATGGTGTAAATATCTACTTAAAAAACTAGAAGAAGAGGTTGAACTAATCTACATCTAAAAAATTTTTCAATTAATTTTAATAAATAGTTTTTACATTCCATTAGAAGCTGAAAAACTATATCAATTTAGTGTATGTAACATGAGCATGCTAGCGTACTTAATAATACTCATTGCGTTGGTTTTAGGTTACACTACATTAGCTCTGATTTTACATAAAAAAGGCTGGTTAAAAAGGAAAAACATTTCTTTTTTTGGACCTGCACTAATGTGGAGGACAAAAAATGGTAAGAAATTTATAGAGGATTTATCTAAAAAAACAAAACCATGGATGATCTACTCAGATATAGGTGTTGTCATCTGTTTTATATCTATGTTTCTAATGGTTTATCTATTTGTTAGGATGATACCATCTCTTTTTAAGATACCAGCTGAGCAGGCACCAACTCCACAGATGATGTTACTTCTACCAGGGGTTAACCCATTGCTACCGATAAACAGTATATTGTATCTTATAATTGGTGTAATAGTAGCAGTTGTTGTACATGAGTTTTCACATGGTATATTGTTTAGGGTTTCGAATATAAAAATAAAATCACTTGGGCTGCTTTATATGATAATACCACTTGGCGCCTTTGTTGAGGCAGATGAGAAACAGTTCAACAAAGTTTCACGTCTCAAAAAAATAAGAGTCCTAGCTGCAGGTCCTATGGCTAATTTTGTTGTTGTTGGAATTTGTATACTCATAGTTAGCTCTGTATTTGTACCATTTATAGCACCAAAGGCAGATGGTGCAATACTGGTATATGATGCGTATGGTATAGATAAATGGAATTTGATAACAGGGATAGATGGGGAGAAATTAGATAAGGTTCAGCTTAACAATATCTCATTATGTGTTTTCCATAATATTAGCTATTTTGATGGCACACTGTATCATACTAGAAGAGTTTTTTATGGTTTTATGGTTGCTAGTGTTGTTAAAAAATCACCAGCCTGGGGAACACTACATTTAGGTGATATTATATGTAGCATAAACAATGTCACCATAGCTAGTAAAGAAAAATTTTTTGAGATAATGAACTCAACAAGGGAAAACGACAGAGTCAGTATTAGATTCTATTCTAATGGTTCCTTTCATAATGTTTCTCTCAGACTTGCAGACAAGTATGATTTCATAAAAAACGAGGGAGATAAGGGCAAGGGTTTTCTTGGCATAGGAATAGTAAACCTGGATGATATAGTGGTAGATGCAAACTATTTTGTAAGGTATCTCAACCCTTTTAAAACAAACTTTTTAACCTTTGCTGTTTTGCCATTGCTGGGTTTATCCCCCTTTCCATCTCATCTCATTAATCTTTATACACCTCCATATATATTCTGGGTTTTTTATACCATTGTTTACTGGGTTTTCTTTATCAACTTCGCAGTTGCAACATTTAATGTCTTGCCTATAGTCCCCCTAGATGGGGGATATATGATGGGCAATGTTGTAGAGGGTGTATTGTTTAAATTAAGAGGAAAAATGAGATTACGGGTTGATGATAAAAAAATAGAGCTGATTAGTAAAAACATAACAATGTTGATATCTCTTCTAACCCTGCTTTTGATTTTATTACCTTTTATTATACCACGTCTAGGTTGATTATGGGTTGCTTGTTATAGCTTATTGATGTTTATTTTGAAAGGTGTTGGTATTTTCATACCAGCTCTCCTGAGGGCATCTTTGGCAATATTAATATGTTCATCTTTTACCCATACACTCATTATTGCCTGTCCCTCTTTGACCCTTGCAGCTGTGCCAACAGCTTTTCCAAAAGATGCGCGCATACCCTGTGAAACTCTATCTGCACCTGCACCAGTTGCTTGTTTGTTTTCACGAAGAACATGATGTGGAAAAACCTTTATCTTCAATCTATAACCTGTTTTTCCAATGTTTTTCTCTAAATATCTATTAGCTGCGATACGAGCTGCTTCTAATGCTGTGTGTCTAATTTGGCATTTCTCTTCACACACTAGAGAAATCTCCATTGGAAAACTTCCTCTTTTATCTCCTAGGTCAAACTGTGTAATCCTGGGCATAGGAACACCGCCCATGTACTCCTTTCTCGTATATGCATGCTGCTTAATCTCCCTGTACATCCTACCAGGTTTTTTAACCATAAAATTTTTTCACCATTTATTATTCTACGTTGATGGGAAACCAAAATATGATAAAGGTTTATAAAATCTTTTCCCCCTCAAAAAATATTTTTCCCCCATTGCAAACAATTTAAATACAATTATTCACATTTCAGAAAACCATATCTATACAAAATATAAGCTGAGGTAAGAATCGTGAAAAAGAAGAAACTTGTGCTGCCAGGTAAGGAGATAGCATCCACACAGGAGATGAAAGCCGGGGAAGGCACATTTGAAGACAGAGGTAAAATCAAAGCATCAAGAATAGGGGAGGTACAGGTAGACAGAGACAGCAGGGTTATAACTGTTCAACCAGTGACTAGTGTACCTGTAAAAGTAAAAAAAAGAGATGTTGTAATAGGAGAGGTTAGAGAGGTAAGAAACTCTATAGTGATTGTTGACATCATACAAGTCGAGGGTAGCAAAAGAAGCCTCTATGGTGATAAAACAGCTGTGATAAGAGTATCAGAGATATCAAAACAATATGTGAGAGATCCTCTAACAGAATATAGAATAGGAGACATAGTTCGAGCTAAAGTAGCCCAGGACTATCCAAATCTGCAGCTTTCTACAATAGGACCAGAGTTTGGAGTAATAAAAGCTTTATGTGTAAAATGCAGACACCCTTTAAAATTAAAAGGAAAGATATTAGAATGTGAAAGATGTGGAAATAGAGAGAGTAGAAAAATTTCAAAATATTATGGTCAGGGAAATATATAAGAGGAGGTCATGTTAATGGAGATCAATACAATAAAAAAGACAAAAAAAGAATTGGAGTTAGAAATCATAGGCGAAGATGAGACTCTTTTGAACCCAATAAAACAGCGTCTACTAGAGGAAAATGAAGTGGAATATGCAGAATACTTCATAGATCATCCACTAACCGGCAAACCAAGACTATACATAAAAACTAGGAAAGAAGACCCGTTAGATGTGTTAAAGAAGACGCTGAAAAGCTTAGAAAAAGATGTTAGTAAATTAACCAAAGAGTTAAACGAGAAACTCAAAAAGAAATAAAAAATATAGATACTATGACCCATTTAACTCCTCCATCGGAAGAGAGAGAGGTAGGGATAGAATGTTTTTACACTGCAGATACACCTGGTATAGATGGAAAACTAAGGGCAATACCTGAGGATTTCATTGTTATAGAAAAACCATTGCTTCCAGATAGATATGACAATGGGTTATATTCAATTATTGAAATTACATCTAGAAACTGGGAGACAAACCTTTTATTAAAAGATTTATCTAAAAAACTACATATATCTAGGAAAAAAATAACATTTGCAGGAACCAAGGACAAGAGGGCGTTTAAAACACAATACATGTCAATAAAAGCACCACCTGAGGAAATCCTTAAGCTTGATATAAATAATGTGAAAATAAAGTTTCTATATAAATCAAATAAACCCATTAAGATAGGAGATTTAATAGGCAACATATTTGATGTAAAAGTCAGGAACATTAGCCTTGAAAAAAAAGAATTAAACAAGAGATTGAAGAAAATAGAGTCTATTATAAAAAAAACTAGGGGTTTCCCTAACTTTTTTGGGATACAACGATTTGGAATAATCCGACCTATCACACATCTAGTGGGGAAATCTATTATAAGAGGAGATTTCAAACAAGCTGTTAAACACTATATTGCCAGTCCAACAGAGCATGAGAAAGAACCTGAGAGAGAGGCCAGAGCATTTTTCCAAGAGACAGAGGATTTCAAAGAGGCCATAAAACTATACCCTGATCATCTCCACTTTGAAAAAGCGATTCTCAATAAACTAATAGAGACCAATGGAGACTATATAGAGGCGTTAAAAACCCTGCCATTTAATCTTTTAACAATGTTTGTTTACGCCTATCAATCCTATATTTTCAATAAAATACTAAGTGAAAGAATAAAAAGAGATATACCTTTAAACAGAGCTATCGATGGTGATGTAATTATTCCACTAGGTAAAAATGGTTTTAAAGAAGGCGAGTTTATACCGGTAACTGATAAAAACATCAACAAGGTTAATCAGGAGATCGCTAAGGGGCGAGCATGTGTAACAGGTTTACTAGTTGGATATGACCCAGTTTTTGCAAATGGTGAAATGGGTGAGATAGAGCATAAGATCATAGAGAAAGAGAAGATATATCCACGTGATTTTATTATACCTGATATGCCTTTCTTATCCTCATCTGGCTCAAGAAGATCACTGCTTGCTCCTCTTGCCGATCTGGAGTGGAGAGTGGAAAATGACAGTATCAATGAGGGAAAACTATGTGTGAATTTCAAATTTGAGCTTTTCAAAGGATGCTATGCAACATCATTGCTGAGAGAGTTTATGAAATCCAATAACATCACCAATTATTAGTAGAAATAGTTTTAACAGATATTTGCTATTATCTGCTATCCTCTAAAGAAGTTGGTGAAGAAACAAAAATGATCAAACCTGTGCCCTCGGAGTACAAACCAAATGAGATGGAGAAAAAAATCATAAAATTCTGGAGAGAAAACAAAATATTTGAGAAATCAGTGGAGCAGAGAAAAGATAAGAAACCCTATGTGTTTTTAGAAGGCCCTCCCACTGCAAATGGGTTACCTCATCCTGGCCATGTTCTAACAAGAATCATGAAAGATGTCGTACTAAGATATAAGACAATGGATGGCTATCATGTGCCACGTAGAGCAGGATGGGATACACATGGTCTACCAGTTGAGATAGAGGTGGAGAAAAAACTTGGTCTGGAGAGCAAACAAGACATTGAAAAATATGGTGTAGAGAAATTTAATGAGGAATGCCGCAGAAGCACATTCAAGTATGAGCAAGCATGGATAGACATGACAGAAAGAGTAGGCTTTTGGATAGACATGAAAAACCCATATATTACATTAAAAAATGAATATATAGAATCTGTATGGTGGTCACTAAAACAAGCATGGGAAAAGAAACTTCTTTACAAGGGATATAAAGTTGTTCCTTATTGCCCGCGATGTGGAACAGTTTTATCAGCTCATGAGGTTGCACAAGGTTATAAAAAAGTAAAAGAACCATCGATTTTTGTTAAGTTTAAGATTAAAAATGAAAACGCTTATTTCCTGGCATGGACAACGACTCCATGGACTCTTATCTCAAATGTAGCATTAGCAGTTCACCCAGATGAGTATTATGTTAAGATAAAATATGAGGGGGAGACCCTCATACTAGCGGAGGAGAGGGCATATCATCTACTAAAAGACAGTGACTATGAACTGCTCGACAGGTTCAAAGGCAAAGAATTAGAATATAAAGAATATGAGCCAATATTTAGTTTTGTGAAACCAGATAAAAAAGCATGGTATGTGATATGTGCTGATTTTGTAACAATGGATGAAGGTACAGGTATCGTCCACATCGCACCAGCCTTTGGTGAGGAAGACTATGAGGCAGGGAGAGAATATGATCTACCAGTGGTTCAACTGGCTAGAAAAAATGGTACATTCAAAGATGAGGTTGAACCCTGGGCTAACATGTTTGTCAAAGATGCAGATCCAAAAATCATAAAATACCTACAGGAAAAAGGTTTTTTAGCAGGTGAGAGAGAATACACACATGAGTACCCATTTTGCTGGAGATGCGATTCACCTTTGCTATATTATGCTATGGAATCCTGGTTCATAGCTATGTCAAAATTGAAGGAGAAACTAGTTGAAAATAATAACAATATAAACTGGTACCCGGAATACATAAAACATGGTCGTTTTGGAGATTTCATCAGAGATGTGAAAGACTGGGCTCTATCCAGGGATAGATACTGGGGAACACCACTGCCAATATGGAAATGCAACAACTGCGGAGAAACCATATGCATAGGAAGCATAGAGGAACTCAAAAAACTATCAGAAAACTTCCCAGAAAACTATGACCTACACAAACCCTTCATAGACAACCTAAAACTCAAATGCCCAAAATGCAACTCCAACATGAAAAGAGAAAAAGATGTAATAGACTGCTGGTATGACTCAGGATCCGCATTCTTTGCACAATGGCACTACCCATTTGAAAACCAACAAAAATTCAAAAAAAACTACCCTGTAGATTTCATATGCGAAGCATTAGACCAAACCAGGGGATGGTTTTACTCACTACTAGCCATATCAAC
>QMST01000005.1 GCA_003649745.1 Thermoplasmata archaeon
ACAAACAACTAATGCCTATAATATAGATTGGTCAGGTGAATGTAAAGACATTATTGCTGTTGGAGATGCAACTGCAGGAAATTATAACCTTTTACTGAAAGTAAGAGACCCCAGCAGACCAGGGTTACAAACACTTTGCATAGTAAACAAAGGATACGAATATGATTATCATTCTCCCTCAATATTTGGTAAGAAAATACATTTTAAAGTTGATCAAAAGTTTATTGGTGTTGTCACCAAGGGTGATGCACCGCCAAATATTGTTAAACCAGGCATGGCTTTTAGTGACACTGGTATAGCATATGGAGATGCTGACTCACCCATTGGATGGATAAGATTAAACAAAAACGCATGGGATGATTTTGATTGGATAAGATATGCATGCCAAACAGCTGAAAATGAAGATGACGCAATCTCTTTACTTACAGAAGATGTTGTCAAAAAAATGCACGCCCCAAGGGTTGCTGAAAATTTATTTATAGTTGGTCCAAAAAAAGCTTTTCTAATAGAAGCTGATGCATATCACTATAGAGTGAAAGAAATAAAAGACATTCTAGTTATGTCAAACTATCCCAAAGAACTATGGAGTAACAGACCCTTAAGGAGAGTACTTATCTCTTCTTCTTTTGACAAAAACGTTGAAAAACAGGTTCATAAGGGATCTATAGTTAGACTAGGAGCGCTTCTCGGGATAAAAATACTAAATGTAAACAAAGACAGCATAGTGGTTAAAAGATTTCCCCTTGGCAAAAAGGTTATATTAAACAAGGGGGAAGAAAAAACAGTTGATTATTTCCAAGTAAAACTAGTGGATAGCAATGGCAAAACAGCAAGAATTAATGTATGCTATAAATATTATGCATGGGAGCAAAAAATGATGAACTACATATTATCAAAATATGGAAGTATTGATGTTAGAGATATGATGAACTGGTCTAGACTGCATAGCGATGATCTAAATGGGCTGAGAGGCATGTGCGAAGGAGGGTACGAGGCGTCCATGGTGTATAGAATACCCAGTGAGAATTATGATATTTTGAGCATGGGCTGGTTTGCCCCCAATCAATGCTCCTCTATTTTTGTACCCGTACATATTTGTGTTAACGGGATATATGAACCCTATCAATCTGGAGAGGCAGCGAGGTTTTCATCAGAACTTCTAAAAAAATACGGGCATAAAACACTAACACCGGTTTTTGAGAACACTGAGAATGTATTCTTAAATGAAAATAACAAAATAGAAAAAATTGTAAAAAACACTATAACCAACAAAACAGAGCTCGCTGAGATATTTACAATCTCTGACACAGAAATGCAAAAACAAGCGTTCATAACATTATCCCTATGGTATGATTTAGCTAAAAACAAAAATCTTTACATCTCTTCCAAAATTGCTAATATATGGGAGAAAAACTATTATATTACCCTCCAAAACATCAAACGGGTTTTTAATGATTTAAAAAATGATTTGAAAGAGAAAATACTAGACCTAGTTCTAAGCATTGGCAAAAGCAGGGAAAAACTTTCTTTCCTTATCTTCGGTAGAAATTTATCAAAATACTACAAGGATGCAAAAACATGTTTTGATAATAAAAATTATGAAAAAGGTTTTGAAAATATAGAAACCATTTTAAACACATGGAATCAAACAACATTTAATGAGATAAAAGCTATCAATGCAAAAAACGACAAAAACATAGGTTATATTATTATCTTTGCTTTTGTATCCATTGGTCTTTTGGTTTTAACATTGTTTACAGTTATAATAAAAAGAAAGAGAGTTAACTAGCTAAACAATAAAATTTAACATGGTAAAGTTTATAAAACTATTCTATTTAATATATCTCTGGGAGTCTGGAGGGAGAGAAATGGGTTTCGAGATGCGCATTATAAGCAACGTCCCCCTAGTTGGTGACGAGGATCTGGAGCGTGTTACAAAGAAATTTTTAGAACAAATTGGGTATATATCCAAAGGGGCTGATCCAGAGATACCATATAGGATTTTCTTTGACTTTTTCCTGAAACATCCCAACAAGGCATGGATGGTGGATGAGATAGCTAAAACTTTAAAATCATCTAGACCCACAGTTTACAGACATCTTAACAAGTTAAAAGGCTTGGATATATTAGAGGATGTACAAATTATAGATGAAGAAACCGGGCAGAGCAAAAAAGCATATAAGTTAAGATATGGCGATCTTAGTAAAGCCTGGAATTTTGTTGAAGCACATCTGAAGGTTGCAATCGAAAATTATGGAAAAACAGTTGAACACATACAAAACCTTCTCAACCAGCAGAGAAGAGGTGTAGAATAAAGGTGAAAAAAGACTCATTTCATCTAACAAAAGGTTCCCTATACGAAATACTATCGTTAGGGGAAAAAGATAATTTACTCAGAACAAGAGGTACTTTTGAAGGTTTCGCATCATTGGGGATTGAGGATATAGGTTTATGTATAAGACTGGATAAAAAACATGGTAAACTCGCTGGTAAACTAAGAATAATACCCCTCAATGTTATATTAGCCATAGATGTAATCTCTGCAGCACCACAAAAAACAGAAGAAAAAAAAGACGATACAGAATATGTCTAATTTATTTTTTATTTTTTATTTTTTAGATAATTATTTATATTTGTTTGTGTAATTTACTAGTGAAATCATGAAAAATAAGCGAAAACCATTGATTGAACTAAGAAAAATTAGCAAAGTGTACACTCAGTATGGAACAGAGATTATCGCCTTGGATAACGTATCTTTGAAGATATTCCCTAGGGATTTTGTTTCCATAATCGGCCCCTCTGGCAGTGGTAAATCAACTCTTTTACATTGTATGGGGCTTTTAGACAGACCAACCAGTGGAAAAGTGTTTATAGAGAACAAGGACACCTCCAAGATAACTGGGAAAGAAATAGCGACTCTAAGAGGGAAAAAAATAGGTTTTGTTTTCCAAAACTATAACCTCATACCAAGGTTAACTGTTATAGAAAATGTTATGCTACCTGGATTGATCATTGGTGGAGAAAAATCAAAATTGATTGACAAAGCTTCAGAACTACTAGAGGAGGTTGGTATAAAACACCGGGCACAACATAAGGCAGTTCATCTTTCTGGTGGTGAACAACAGAGGGTTGCTATAGCAAGAGCTTTAATCAATGACCCTGTGGTTGTAATAGCTGATGAGCCAACTGGCGCTCTAGATTCAGAGAGCAGCGGAGGGATAATGGAGCTGCTTACAAAGCTCAATAGAGAAAGAAAAGTTACTATTGTTTTTGTATCCCATGATCTAGAGATAGCAAAATATGGAAAAAGAAATATTTTACTCAGCGATGGAAAAATTATAAAAGATAGCTATAAGAGCCGGATAAGAGACATTCTTAAAGAAGCAAGTAAAACTGGTAAGGAGGTATGGAGATAATGAACATCAGTAGAAGCTTTGCCTGGGGTGAGATAAAAGAGCACAAGTTCATTTATACAATCATAATAATAGTCATTGGTTTAACAATGACCTCTTTCATCCTAGAAAATGCATACCTAAACTATATGATGCAAGTTGTTAATGATACTACAAAGATTCTTACTGCAGATGCTGTAATAACCAACCCTGATTGCAACATAAGGGACTTATATGGGACACAGCCAACTATAGAAAACGCTAGAGAAATTGCTAATAGAATAGAAAGGATTTTACCAGGGTACAAAACCACGATTAGAATAACTGCGCAGGCAACATATGGTGTAGGTGTTTCAAGTGAAGCAGTGGATGGCTGCACAATCCAAGGGATTGACCCGGAGGAGGATGAAAAGGTCATAGATATAAAAGACAAAATCGTCGAGGGTAGATTTTTTGAAAAAGAGGACCCTATCCTAAGAGGGCATACACCATTATATATAGAGATAAAAGGACCTGGTAACCTACCTGATTTCACATATGGCTCTGGTCAACGCCTATTCAGATATGATAAACCCTACCCGATAATAGTTGGTGCAACTGCTGCAAAAATACACCCATCTATAATAAAAGTAGGTAATGTGCTTAATCTAATTGTGAGCACCTCAGGCAGAGGCACAAAGTATGCCTCCGTGACTGTGAAAATCATAGGCCTATATGAAAGCGGTACACCAACATTAGATGCAATGATATGGTTTATGCACGCGGATTCACTCAGAGAGATAAAAGGATATGGAGAGATCAAAGGCAAAGAATGGCATGTACCAGGTGTTGGAACATTTAGAGGATTCTGCCCTATAGATGTAAATCGAGACATGGGTGACACAATACTGGTTAAAGGCCCTGAACCATTACATCAACTAGACCCCATAGGCCAAGCGGAGCAACTAAAAGAAACATTAGCCTCAGTTGTCCCTGGTATGAAAATATTCTCATGGCATGACTTACTGGTATATGCAGCTGGTTCAATGCAAGATGTGGTAACTATCATGCTCTGGGGTAGCATAGTGGTCACTCTTTTCCTCTGCGGCGCAGCTATAAAATATGTTATGGACTCTATTGTTATCAGAAAAACAAGAGAAATAGGATCCCTCAAAGCATTTGGAGCGAGAGATAGAACAGTGTTTAAAATATTTTTATACCAGGGTCTCTTCATTGGCTCCCTAGCTGGTGTTTTAGGTATAATAATATCAGTGGTAGTGATGAATATTATAAACTGGTATGGCGTAAGCGTTCAGTTTGTCGCAGGGACTCAGCTAAATATTGGTTTTGTTGTGAACTGGCTCACCGTATTGGTCGCTCTGGTTTTACCCATTTTACTCTCTATATTAGCTGCCTCAATACCTGCAAAAAAAGCGTCTATGCTACCCCCTGTAGAGGCTCTAAGAAAAGGGGAGATGGCATTGTAAATTTTATATCAGTCTTGCTTGCCCTCTTTTCTTATAAGCAACAATATATTCTAAAATATCATCTTTTTCTTCCCTTAGAATCCTTAGTATCTCATCCTTGGAAATCGCGGTTTGTATCTCCCTTGTTCTCCCATATCTGCCTTTGGATATTGTCCTCGCATTGATTACCCCTAGCATATCAAGCTCTGAGATCAAATCAGCTATCCTCCGCTGTGTTAAACTCTCAACCCTTGCTTTTTTACAAAGATCACGGTATATATCAAAAACTTCTCCTGTTGTGAGCATAGAGGGTAAACCATCTTTTTTATGCTCCTCCTCCCCAATCATTATTGAGGCCAAAACTAATTTAGAATGAACAGGCAACGTCCTAATTACCTCTGTAACTCTATCTATTTCTATCTTATTCTGCGCCATTCTTACATGTCTCTCTGTGATATTCTTCGCCCCTTCTCTTTCTGCAAGCTCTGCAGATATTCTAAGCAAATCCAAGGCCCTTCTTGCATCCCCATGCTCTTGTGCTGCTAATGCCGCACAGAGAGGTATCACATCCTCCTTTAACACCCCTGGTTTTAACGCAAGCTCCACCCGTTGTTTAAGAATATCCTTTAATTGCTCTGCGTTATATGGGTAGAAAACCATGTTCTCCTCTCCAAGACTAGATTTCACCCTAGGATCTAGGAACTCTGTAAATTTTAGATCATTAGAAATACCCGCAACAGAAACCCTAGCTTTTTCTAAATCAGAATTTATTCTAGATAAATTATAAAGAACCTCGTCCCCCTTCAATTTATCAACTTCGTCTAAAATTATTACAGTTACACCACCATCTCTATCCATCATCTGCTTAAGCTTACTATACACCTCATCCGTGGGCCATCCTGTGAAAGGAATGCGGTCTGCCCATTCCTCTATAAAATGATTTGCTATATTCTGCAAAACCCTATAATGTGTATCAACAACTTCACAATTAATATAGATAAAATGTACTTTTTTACCAAGTTTTCGACCTTTTTCAAGTAATTCTTTGCCAACAAACTTAGACACCGCTGTTTTCCCAGTACCTGTCTTACCATATATAAAGACATTAGATGGAGTCTCTCCTCTTAGCGCTGGTGCTAAAATCGAGGCCAAATTATTAATTTCTTTCTCCCTATGAGGGAGAATCTCTGGCATATATGTTGGCCTCATTACCTCTCTATTTATGAAGAGAGGCTCAGATTTTAATATCTCCTCAAATATATCTTTTTTCGTATTAATGCCTCCTCCCGTGAAATCTATAAACACTAGATTCTCTAATAAACTTTGTTATTCAACAACACCAACCCCTTCATTTCATGTGGAAGGATAAGAATAAAGAGATTAACTTAGAATGAAAACATTATTTATAAAACCTTTTAATTAGAGCTTCTTTTATACTATATATTTATATCTTGCAGTTATAAGTTTATATCTAGGTTCACATCCTATACATTCTATAGGTAGATGATGGTGATGGATGATATCATATGTATCATTACCCTACATAGACTCTTCTTATTTTCCACTGGAAACCAAGGGGTTCCTCCTCTTTCTGTTTAGGAGCTAATTATTACTACATCTTTTATGGATTTTATTGAGTCAAAAGGAAATACAAGGTATCCTTCATCATTAATATGGTATAATCTTAGATCGATTTCCTCTGAAGGTTCCACTAATATTTCCAATAGCTTTCCTGTTTTTTCATCTACTATTGAATTTCTCAAAACTCCTAAATATGTACCCTCTTCACTCATTACTGTCTTTCCTCTAAGCTCATTTTCAAATATTCTCATACTTAACATCATCCTCCCTGATATATTAATAATTATTAAATTTCACTTTATAAATCTTTATGATGAGTATTATGAGTATTGTTAGACTAGGGAGTACACTAGAGGTATTGGATTTCTGTTTCTTTTCGCCCCTTCCTTGCTATCCCACTGCCTAATTCCTCAGATATTCTCTGGTAATATTTCACCATGTCAGGTGTTAAAGATGCTCTAACACTTTTCATTGCTTCTTCAAAATGTCTTTTTTCAACTATTTTTGCATCAATGTTTTCTCTTAATGCCAACATTCCAGCCTCTTTACATAAAGCCTCGATGTCTGCACCAGAATACCCCCCCGTTATATCTGCTAGTTCCTCTAAATTAACATCTTTTGCAAGGGGCATGTCTCGAGTGTGAATTTTGAAAATTTCTAACCTAGCTTTTTTATCAGGTGCTGGTATCAAAATCAGCCTGTCAAATCTACCAGGTCTTAGTAGACCAGGGTCAAGTATATCTGGCCTATTTGTTGCCCCTATCACTACTACTCCCTCCATGCTTTCTAAGCCGTCTATGCTTGTAAGCAATTGATTAACTATACTCTCCATTACATGAGAATCCCCATATAACCCTCTTCTTGGTGCTATCGCATCCAGCTCATCCAGAAACACAATAGAAGGGGCAGCCTGCCGTGCCTTTCGGAATAACTCTCTTACTGCCTTCTCAGATTCACCAACCCATTTGCTCAATACCTCAGGTCCTTTTATCGAAAGGAAGTTGGCATTGGATTCATTTGCAACAGCTTTTGCAAGTAATGTTTTACCAGTGCCAGGTGGACCGTATAGTAATATTCCTCTAGGAGGTTTTATACCCATTCTCTTAAACGCCTCTGGGTGTGTCAATGGCCATTCTACAGCCTCTCTCAGGTTTTGCTTGACATCCTCAAGACCACCGATATCCTCCCAGGTTACTTTTGGCATCTCTATAACAAATTCTCTTAATGCAGAGGGTTCTATCATTTTAAGAGCTTCTTTAAAGTCCTCCATTGTTACCTCCATTTTTTCAAGAACCTCTGTTGGTATAGGTTTTTCTAGATCAATCTCTGGTAAATACCTTCGTAATGCGTTCATAGCTGCTTCCCTTGCCAATGCAGCTAGATCAGCACCTACAAAACCATAGGTTACATCTGCTAAGTACTCTATGTCAAAATCTTTGCTCTTTGGCATACTTCTAGTATGAATCTGTAAAATCTCTTTTCTCCCCTCCCTATCAGGCACTCCAATTCTTATCTCCCTATCAAATCTACCAGGCCTTCTCAGCGCAGGATCAAGCATATCAGGCAGGTTGGTAGCACCAATCACAATAACTTTACCGCGACCCTTAAGCCCATCCATCAATGTAAGAAGCTGAGACACAACCCTTCTCTCAACCTCACCATGAACCTCACTTCTCTTTGGAGCTATAGCATCTATTTCATCTATAAATATTATAGATGGTGCGTTTTTTTCAGCCTCATCAAAAATTCTACGAAGGTTTTCTTCACTCTGACCGTAGAATTTACTCATTATCTCTGGACCATTTATAGTATAAAAATTAGCCCCAGACTCATTTGCAACAGCTTTAGCAATCAATGTCTTACCAGTGCCAGGTGGACCATGAAGCAAAACCCCCTTCGGCGGGTCTATACCAAGACGATCAAACAACTCAGGATGTTTCAAAGGCAACTCTATCATTTCTCTAACCTTTTGCAACTCCTCATGAAGACCACCGATATCCTCATAGCTAACCTGAGGGCCCTCTACCTCACTTATGCGTACAGCCTCCTCTTTTACCTTGAAAACAGTGTCCTCATTTACAGAAACAACCCCACCAGGGACTGTACTCACAACAATAAATGGCAAGGCACTACCAAATAAGGCAATACCAGGTATAATAACAGTATCACCTTTTGTCAGAGGTCTCCTTAGGAGCCCTTTTCTAATCAAAGCATCTATCCCCCGGCCGAATTGAATCTGCTGCCCCTCTGATATCAAAGGAGCCAGTGTAATCTGCTTTGCATCTCTAACAACGCCCTTTCTAACCTTTACCCTATCACCCAAGGTAACATCGGCGTTTTTTCTAGTCAAATTATCAATTCTTATAATTTTTTTACCCTCATCATTTGGATGAGCTCTCCAAACAATAGCAGCTGTGGTCTTGTTACCCTCTATCTCTATAACATCACCTATAGAAAGATCCAACAGGATTCTCGTTTCATTGTCAATTCTTGCTCTCCCATAACCCACATCCTGCTGGAAAGCCTCCGCCACCTTAAGAATAACTTCTTCAACCATAAAACAATCTCGCCCCTTTTTAACTATTAACTAATACCTAAAAGAATGTTGTATAAACCTCTTATATATAACCTTTTCTCAATAATACCTTTTACCCCTCCCAAAAAATTATTATGTAAAAATATTTTAAATATGAATTATATTATTACTCTTTAAAAAACAATGTATAAGACTATTAGAAGAGGGGGCGAACAAACAAAATGGATGCAAGACCTCTTTCTATCCTTTTTTCAGTCATAGGCATATTTGCTCTATTTCTTCTATCATTATTAGCAGAACCAATCCATATAAATCTTTCAGAGATAAACAAATACAATGGAAGAGAGGTAATCATACAGGGAATAGTAGTGGATAAACAAGAAACAAGATATGGAAATACCATATTAACCCTAGCAGAAAACCACTCTATACAAACAGGCTATACTGTAAAGGTTTTTATAGAAGGGCAGCCAGAAGAGATAGAATATGGGGACAAAATTATGTTACAAGGAGAGGTACATAGATACCAAGGAGAAATTGAGATATATGTGAGCGATATCAGACAGATAAAAACAATGGAAAAATGGAACAACCACTCGATTCCCTTGAGAGAGATAGCAAAGAAACCATGGGAATATAAGGGAATTAATCTAAAGATTTTATGTAGGATAGAAAAGATATATCATACATATATTGTTTTAAAGGACATCAGAGAAGATCAAAAAATCATCTTGTTTTGCAATACAGAAAATATAACTGAAACCCTTAGAGAAAACGAGATTGTAAATGTTGAAGCCATGTTGAGATACAATCCAAAGGATTTCAGCTACTTTTTAGAAGAACCATTAGGATACAGAGTTGAGATAATGGAGGTAGAAGAATAGTGGACCTCTTTTTTATATCTTTTTTAGTTGTTCTCTCTACTTGTGGTGCTTTTCTAGGTTGTCTAACAGGACTGGTGCCGGGTCTTCATGTCAACAACATTGCACTAATACTATTATCCCTATCCTCTTTTATCATTTCACTGTTTGTTTTTCTTGGCGAAAACAATGCTTTACTTTTAATAGCAGCGTTTATCACCTCTGTAGCCCTAGCACATACCTTTGTCAACATTCTACCAGCCACTTTTATTCAGTAGTTCCGAAAGTAGTCTTTGAATTGGATGTAGATGCTATTTAAAAGATTTTTTAAAAGACTTTTAGCAGCTGAATATAGAGAGTTTTGGTAAAAATAGGGTGTTTGAGGAGAGAGAATAGAGGAATCTTCTATGTTTTACTCTGGCTATAATTGTATTAAATCGGTTAAAAACAGCATCTTTGTTTATCCTCCTGGGTCTATGTTTTTGAGCATCTCTCCAAAATATTTTGATCTCAGGATATGGTTTTCTCCTATGAGTCCATATAGGTGTAGCCATATGAGTATGTCTGCTAGTATCCATAGGTTGTAGAGTAGTACTGAGAACATGAAGTAGAATAGTCTGATTTTGTAGTTTTTTGATGTTGTTTTTGGTCTAAAGGAGTGTTTCTTTACCCTGTAGCTTGTTTCTATTCCCCATCTTTTTGAGTATAGTTGGAATAGTCGGTCTATGATTTTTGTATCGTTTTCTGAGAATGATATGTTGGTGGCGAATACTCTTTTTTCACCATCTTTCTCATCTATTACTAGGTTGAATGACGTGTTTTTCATTTTGAAGTTTTTTACTATGGATGGTGTTGGCATTACATCCATGGTTCTTCTTATTGCATAGTTCATGTGCCCTGGCATCAACCATTTTATGCCATGTCGGTTTAGTGTTGCTATTGATTTTGAGTCGAAGAATCCTCTGTCTAGGTAGATTTTGTTTATCTTTATTCTTTTTGTGGCATAGTTTAGCAGTTTGCCTAGTGTTTTATCTTTTGTGTCTAGTCCGCTGACTGGTATGGCTAGTAGTGTGAATCTTTTGCCAGATTCTACTATGTTTATGGTTGCGAACCTGTAGCATCTATCTGTTCCTCTGTCTGGTTGCATTCCTACAACCATTGGTGCTTTTCTGTTTCCGTAGAAATGCCAGTTTGTGAAATCAATTGCGCAGTCCACTGGTTTTCTTGGGTCTATGATGTTTGCTCTTCTTGCCATTTCCCAGATGATTTCGAAAAGGGTTATGAACATTTTTTGCAGCTCTGCGATATTTGAGTATTTTTTGAGATGGTAGAGTAGTGTGTCGCCATCTGGGCTAGAACCTCGTTCTATCCTGAATGTTTTGCTTCCATTTTCTGCGAAATCCTGATGCAAAGCTAGGTGTACAATCAGGTCTATGAACTGGTTTTTAGTATAGATTGTATTTGGTTTTAGATATAGGTTGATAAAAGGAGATAGGCGCTTTTTGAAAACCTTGCAGATCTCCCTTGTTGTTTTGTTTTTCTGTAGGAACTGATTTCGCTCTTTGGTTTCTCTCCTGGGTTTTTCTGGTTCAAAGATTTTTATATCAAAGATTATCCCGAATTTTTCTGAAACCTCTGCTATTTTATTGGCTGTGAAATCTAGCAGCTCCTTTGTTTTGTCATCTAGTATGTGGTTGATGAAGTAGCTTATTGTTGTCTGATCTGGTGTTTTGCTGAAACCTAGTTTGAACTTTTCCTTTGGATGTCGTTTTAGATGTCTTACAAGTTGTGTCTGAAACCTTATGCCTTTTAATTTCTGGAATAGAATAAGTTTTATGAGTGATTCATAGG
>QMST01000006.1 GCA_003649745.1 Thermoplasmata archaeon
ACGAGCCTGATAAATGGAAGGAGTGGTGGAAAAACAAGGAAGCTAAACACTATTACTTCCTCGCTAAGGACAACATTCCTTTTCACACCATCATATGGCCCTCTATACTAATGGGTTACGATGAAAAACTAAACCTGCCATATGATATACCAGCAAATGAGTATCTGAGGTTAGAGGGAAAGCAGTTTTCAAAAAGCAGAGGCCTAGCAATATGGGTTCCAGATATGCTTAAAAAATTTGATGCAGATGCGATAAGATATTATCTCTCTATAAACATGCCTGAGAACAAAGATACAAGTTGGGCCTGGGAGGATTTCATAGCGAAGAACAATGATGAACTTGTAGGGATTTATGGAAACTTTATCCATAGGGTACTCACATTTACATATAAAAATTTTGGAAAAATACCTGAAAGGCCAGAAAAATTAGATGATCTAGATAAAGAACTTTTGAAAAAAATCAAGAAAACATATAATAGGGTTTACGATGATCTGAGTAAATGCTCCTTTAAAAAGGCTCTTAAGGAGATAATGGGTTTAGCAAAGTTTGGAAACATATATTTTGATAAAAAGAAACCATGGGAGTTAATAAAATCTGATAAAAAAACATGCTCAGCAACAATGTACATGTGCCTTGTCATGGTTAAATCTCTGGCAGTATTGATGACTCCTTTTTTACCATTTTCTTCAAACAGGGTTTGGAGTATGCTAGGGCATGAAAAACAGGTTTTTGAATATTCTTTTAATGAAGCGATCGATGAAAAACTAAATGTGGGCTTTGAGATTCCAAAACCAGTTCCTTTGTTTAAGAAGATAGAAAAAGAGGATGTGTTGAAAGTGGATGAAAATGTTTTTTCAAAGCTTGATTTGAGAGCTGCTAAAATCATGGATGTAAAAGATCATCCACATGCAGATAAACTGTATCTACTAAGAGTAGATGTTGGCTCTCTGGGTAGGAGAATACTTGTCGCTGGTATGAAACCATATTATAAACCAGATGAGATAAAAGGTAAAAACATTATTGTTGTTGCTAATCTAAAACCTGCTAGGATTAGAGGGATAGAGTCTAATGGGATGCTGTTAGCTGCTGAGGATGAAAACGGCGTGGTTTCATTGTTAGATCCAGGTGATGTAAAACCAGGTTCAGATGTGTATATAGATGGTGTAGACAAAAAACCTGTGAAGGTTATAGAGTTTGATGAGTTTAAAAAGATAGAGATGAGGGTAGATGAGAAGCAAAGAGTTGTCTACAATGGTAAGTTTTTATTATGTGAGAGAAACTTGGTGACTACTGATAAATCAGTTAAACCTGGAGCAAAAGTATTATAAGATTAGGTAATAATTATTTAGAGCATGTCCTGGTATGTTATAGTCGAGACAGATCTTCCTTTTAAGCTTTTTAAAAAGGGTAAGGTTAGAGATGTTTATGATTTAGATGATAAGCTTTTGATGATCGCCACTGACAGGATATCTGCTTTTGATCATGTTCTACCTGATCCTATACCGCAAAAGGGTATTTGTCTCATGCAGATTTCAAAATTTTGGTTTCAGTATTTTAAAGATTTTATCAAGAATCATGTGATATCTGCAGATGTTGATGAGTTTCCAGATGGTTTAAAGAAATTTAGGGATGTTTTACAGTTTAGAAGTATGATTGTTAAAAAGGCAAAGCCTTTCCCGGTGGAGTGTATAGTTAGAGGGTATCTATCTGGTAATGCCTGGAGGAAATATAAGAGAGGAGAGGATATTTGTGGAGTAAGGCTTCCTACTAATCTAAGAGAGTCTGAAAAATTGGATGAGCCTTTGTTTACACCGACTACAAAAGCGGAGAGTGGACATGACATAGATATTACATTTGAACAGCTTAAGGAAAAAGTTGGTATACGAATAGCTGAGGAGTTGAGAGAGAAATCTATCTATATATATGAAAAGGCGTATGAGTATGCGCTAAAGCGGGATATAATAATAGCTGATACAAAATTTGAGTTTGGATTGTATAATGATGAGGTTATTCTCATAGATGAATTGTTAACACCTGATTCATCTAGGTTTTGGCCTACATCAAAATATGAGCCTGGTAAACCACAGCCTAGTTTTGATAAACAATATGTTAGAGACTATTTAGAAAACACTGGTTGGGATAAAAATTCGGATCCCCCGCATCTGCCACAAGATGTGATTGAGGAGACACAAAGGAAATATATAGAGGCATATGAAAAAATAACAGGTAGGAAATTTGATTTTTAGTAAATTTTTATAATATAGATCTGATCCTATGTTAGTATCCACGTGAGTAAAACAATTGGTCAGATTGTAGCGGCTACTAGAGAAATACCTAGTCTTTCTAACCAGTCGGCACTTGGTGTTGTGAGGAAGTAGAAAATAAAAGTTATAATCCAACCTATGATATAAATCGATAGGATACCCATAGTGCCTACAAGCTGTGGTTGTGCTTTATCAAGCAATTTTTTGATTCTGTCTTTTAAGGACTCAAGTTTTAAAGAGATACCTAGTTTACTTTTTAGTAAAAACCTGTATTTTTCGATTATCCTCTTAAATTTTTTAATGTTTATGTCAACTATTTTCCCATTGGATAGTTTTTGTCTTAGTGGTTTTGATAGTTTTTTAACAAGGTTTTTAAATTTTTCATTTTTTATGAGTCCCTGGAGTAAATTCAAGGTGTTTTCTTTTTCTAACTTAAGGTTTTTTTCTTCTATGTTTTTTATTACATTCATCGTGAGAGTGCTTCTCATGTGAATTGTGGCGGTTGCGGAGGAGACTAGCAGGATGGCTGCTAGAATACTGATAAGTGATATTATTTTTCTTCTAAACATTTTAATTCACAACTTATAATAATAAAAATTATCAATATATAAATTTTTCTCTATAAATATCTGATGTCAACCTTCTTGAATAGGTGAACGCCAATCTAAACCAGGTGTTCTAACACCAATTTTTGGAATCAAAGGCATTCTTCGTTTATGTTGACTTATCATCCTCCTTACTTTTATTTTTTCCGCAACATCTTTACTAACACCAGCTTCTTTGGCTATCTCTTCTACACCCATTTTTAATTCTAAACCATAGAGTATTTTATCTAATGTTGTATAATCCAGACCTATTTCTTTTTCATCGGTTTGTCCCTTCCATAAACCAGCAGTTGGAGGTTTTTTTATAATTTCATCAGGTATGTCTAAATATTTAGCCAGTTGGATTACCTGGGTCTTGTATAGATCAGCTAAAGGCTGTATGTCCACCCCGCCATCTCCATATTTAGTAAAATATCCTATTAGCATCTCTGATTTGTTTGATGTTCCACAGACTAAACTTTTACTCATGTTTGCGTATTCAAACAGTAGAATCATTCTAACGCGAGCTTTTATGTTACCCAGGGCTACTTTATCTGGTTCAATGATGCAAGATTTCCTTACCTCCTCTACCAGATGTGTAATGTTTTTTTCTTCGCATACAAGGTCAAATTTTTTTACTAAAACCTCCTTGTGCCTTATATCCTCATTAGGTGTTGAATTATCTGGTAGAAAGATACATATCACATTGTCTCTTCCGAGTGCTTTTTTACAAAGAACTGATGCCACTGCAGAGTCCACTCCACCTGATAATCCAACCACTACACTTTTAAGATGCGCATTTTGCACATATGTTTTGATAAAATCTTCTATAACAACGGTAGCTTCTTTTGGATCAATGGTAAGGTCTAGTTTCAAAAGGTTTCACCACCATGTTTTGTTTTAATTATCAAAATGTAAAAAGTTGTTGATATATTCTTTCATTTGACAAAAAATAAATATCAGATGGGTATACATTAAAAATACGAGTTAAGAGCAGGGGGTTTTGAAAAAAATGAAGGTAGCTCTTGTTTCTGCTAGACCACGGATAGCGGATAAAAAAGCAAATATTGAGAAAATCAGGAAAAACATAGAAAAAAAAGATGCTGATCTATACATATTTGGCGAGTTGTTTTTAACAGGATATAATTGTAAGGATGAGCTTAGGTCACTCGCTGAGACATTAAATGGTGAATCATTGAAGGAAATTAAGAGGATAACAAGGGAGAAAAATAGCTATATAATTTTTGGCATGCCCTTGTTAGATGAAAAAATTAGAGGTCTCATATACAATGCAGCGATATTGGTTCACCCAGATGGTAAGCTGGATGTGTATAAGAAATGGTTTCTCCCAACATTTGGACCATTTGAGGAAAAAATATTTTTTGATGAGGGGGAGGAACTCCCTGTATTTGAGACGAAATTTGGTAAAATTGGCATATTGATCTGCTATGATTTGTATTTCCCGGAGATATGCAAGGCTTATTCTCTTCAGGGTGCTGATGTGATTGTGTGCATCTCTGCCTCACCAAGTGTAACTAGGAGCTATTTTGAGACTCTACTGCCTGCTAGGGCTATAGAAAATACGACGTTTATGATGTATTGTAATATCTCTGGAACCCAGGAAGACCTTGTGTTTTGGGGTGGTTCACAGGTTTATGATCCCTTGGGTAGACTTATTGTAAAGGCTCCTTATTTTAAAGAGAGTGTTGTGGAGTGTGAGATAGATTTAGAAATGATCAAGGTAGCAAGGGCGCAGAGACCTGTTTTGAGAGATATCAAACCAGAAATATACAATGATTTATATAAGATGACGAGGAAAACTCATTCAGAATATGAGAGGATACTAAAAAAGATAAAAGAGTTTCATGGTCATCTAGGCCCCTATGCTGTAATAGGGTGGAAGGCAGGGTTGTTAGCAGGTGAGATATTAGGATCTGAAAATGGGATTAAAGGTGTTAACGCAACTGTCTATACTGGTAGAACTCCCTACTCGTGTATGGTGGATGGCTTGCAGCTTTCTTCAAATTGCACCTACGGCAAGAGAAACATCAAAATCGTGGATAAAAACCTGCTTAAACTGGAGTTCAAAACTAAAAAGGATTCGGTGATATTAAATGTACGGGATGATATCAAGGAATATCTGGATAAAAACATGACAAAGAGGAATGAGGAAAAATTAGCATATGATGTCTTGATAATGCCAAATAAGGATGTTTTTGATATTAGTATAAAAAAATCAGGAAGATAAAGTTTTATGCAGCTTGATCTCAGAAAACTACTTGAGAAATATAAAAACGGGGAGATTTCCGCTGATGAGATTGAGAAGAAAATAAGAGAGGATAAAATACTTTTTGTGAAGGAGCATGCAGTGGTTGATTTAGAGAGAGATTTCAGATGTGGAATACCTGAGGTAATACTAGGTGAGGGAAAAAAAGATGAGCAGGTATTAGATATAATAGATGAGCTGCTTAGTAAACGTAGAAAAATCATTGTCACCAGGATAAAGAGGACATTGGTGAAAAAACTTCAGAGGAGATTCACAGACAGGTATGAGATCAGTTTTAATGATATAGCAAGGATATGTGTAATCAAAGATAAGAAATTCAAGGAGAAAAAGGGAAAAACAGTGATTGGTGTAATAACCGCTGGGACATCAGATATACCTGTTGCAGAAGAGGCTAGGATAATAATAGAAGAACTTGGGTTTAGAACAATAAAGGCATATGATGTAGGTGTAGCTGGCTTACATAGGCTTCTGGATCCTTTAAGAGAGATGATCGAGAGGGATGTTAAGATCTTTGTTGTTGCCGCTGGTAGAGAAGGAACTCTACCTGGGTTGGTTGCAAGCATGGTTGATGGCGTGGTTATCGGTGTGCCTGTTTCAACTGGTTATGGTTATGGTGGAAAAGGTGTGGCTGCGTTAAAAGCTATGTTACAATCCTGTGCATCTATCGCCGTAGTGAACATTGATGCTGGGTTTGTAGCAGGTGTTCTTGCTGTTAAAATTGCGAAAATTATCGATGTATAGAAAAAATAAAAACGTTCTTAAATGGTTACTATAATTCCACATCAGAAGAAAGCTATTGTTTAGCTGGGAGAGGGAGTAAAAAATCACGAGAAATAAACATGTTCATGATGCAGAGCTGATTAGGAAACTTGAGTTAACAGCAGTTAGGATTAGAAAACATGTTTTAACTATGTTGCATGAGGCGAGATCTGGTCATACTGGCGGCTCTCTTTCTGCAGTGGATGCAATTGTGGCTTTATATTTTCATCATATGAGGCACAACCCAGGTAATCCTAGGGATCCTGATAGAGACAGGTTTATTCTAAGTAAGGGTCACGCGGTTCCAGCACTCTATGCTACACTTGCAGAATGTGGCTATTTTGATGTGGGTGAACTATTAACCCTGAGGAAAATTAATTCTAGATTGCAGGGTCATCCTGCGAATACTAAAACACCAGGTATAGAGGTCTCCACAGGTTCATTAGGTCAAGGTTTATCTTTTGGCATAGGGGTGGCATTGGCTGGGAAGTTGGATGGAAAAGATTACAATGTATATGTTATGGTTGGCGATGGAGAGACGGATGAGGGTCAGATATGGGAGGCTGCAGCTGCTGCATCCCATTACAAACTAGACAACCTAACAGCCTTACTTGATAGGAATAGGTTGCAAATCGATGGTTTCACAGAGGATGTAATGGCATTAGAGGTTGCTAGTGAACGATGGAGGGCATTTGGATGGAATGTCCTAGAGGTAGATGGGCATAACATGAGAGAAATCCTGGATGTGCTTCACAAGGCAGATGCACATAAAAACCAGCCTACCATGATAATTTTACATACAGTCAAGGGAAAAGGCGTGTCATTCATGGAAAACAGGGTGCAGTATCATGGAGTAGCACCAACTGATGAGGAATACAAAAAAGCAATGAAAGAGTTAGATGAACTGGAGAAAAAAATACTTGAAAAATATGAGAAGAGGAAAGAATAAGTTATGGGAAAGCTTATTAACCCGAGGGATGTCTATGGCGACACACTAATAGAGCTTGGTGAGAGCAACCCAAATATAGTTGCTCTTGATGCTGATCTTTCAAAATCAACTAAAACCTGCAAATTCTGCTACAGGTTTCCCAATAGGTTTTTTAACATGGGAATAGCAGAGGCAAATATGATATCAGTAGCAGCTGGTTTAGCATCATGTGGGAAAATACCCTTTGTGAGCACATTTGCAGTGTTTGTACCTGGTAGAACATATGACCAGATAAGAATGAGCGTAGCCTACTCAGATATGAATGTAAAACTTTTCTCAACACATGCAGGTGTAAGCGTTGGTAAAGATGGAGTTAGCCACCAGATGCTTGAAGACCTAGCGCTGATGAGGGTTCTACCCAATATGAAAATATTTATACCAAGTGACCCGGTGATCACAAAAAAAATTGTTTACCTAATGGCTGAGAACAAGGGGCCGATGTACTCGAGAGTCGGGAGAGAACCCATGGAGATAATATATGATGAAAAAGAACTTGAGGATCTAAAAATCAGGAGAATGCTGCATATAAAAGATGGAGATGACCTAGCGTTGATAGCATGTGGTACAATGGTGAAAAACGCTATAGAAGCTGGCAAGGAACTGGAGAAAAAGGGAATCTCAACAGGTATTGTAGATGCATGGAATTTAAAACCATTTGACAACCATACAATAGATAAAATAGCGAAAAAAGTAAATGCTATATTAACTATAGAAGAACATTCAGTAATCGGTGGATTAGGTGGTGCTGTAGCTGAACGACTAAGTGAAACAGGTTATAAGGGTGGGTTCATAAGGATGGGTATAAATGATATGTTTTGTGAATCTGGTGATCCCAGGGATTTGTTAGAGAAATATGGTTTAACAATAAAACATATTGTAAACCAAGCTGAGAAAATGGTTTAACAAAAATTTTGTATAAAAAATACAAAATCTTTTTACCTAGTATTCATATTTCAGTTTTGAGGTGAAAAACAGAGGGATGTGGGATTATTATATATCGCTTTTCCTAACCGTTGTTATGACTGGTTTATCTGCGTTGCTTTTAATGGTATCGATGGTTTCAAGCTATAGGTTAAGGAATGTGAAACTCATGCTGATTAGTATTGCATTTATCTGTTTCTTCATAAAAGGTCTTATATTATGTTTACAAATGCTTCTCGATTTTGAAATAATCAGACAAAACAATATTGTCCTAGTGTTTGACTTGGTTGTTATCACAGCCTTGTATTTTGCAGCTATAAAAGATTAAGGGTTTTTTAGGATGATTAGGAGAAAAGAGAAGGACGCACTGGAACTTGAGACAAGAAGGAAGATATATAGGTGTATTACCAGGTTTCCTGGTTTGCATGAGAGGGAGCTAGCTAAAAAACTGGAGATGCCATTGAGCACATTGGTTTATCATCTGCATTATCTTGAAAAAAGAGATCTCATAATGGCAAAGAACGATGGTAGATATACGCGGTATTATCCCACTAAAAAAATTGGTGCGAGGGCAAAGGAGATAATGTCTCTTCTCAGGCAGAAAATGCCTAGGAGAATAATCATGTTTCTTCTTTTACATCCAAACGCGTATCATAGGGATATATGTGAAGAAGTGGACCTAGCTCCTTCTACAACATCTTTTCATCTGAAAAAACTTGTTGAGACTAATGTTGCTAAGAAAATCACGATTGGGAAAGAGACAATGTATGTTATAAATGAACCAGAGACTGTATCTGATCTGCTAATAACATATAAGGAGAGTTTTTTGGATTCAGCGGTTGATAGGTTTGCTGATACTTGGCTCAAGTTTGGCCCCCAATATATAAAGAAAAAGGAAGGAGGTAAAAAAGAGAAGGAGGATTTCTCTAATATGCTTTCCTGAACATTCCAAAACTTGCCATTATCACTACTATTATCGCGCAGAATACTGCTAGTGCAACATATTGCATTAACACCTCTGGCTCTATAGAAAGCGAGAGTATTCTTATAACATGTTTGCTGAAATGAGGAATGCTTACCAGTATTTGAGCACCATTTTTGCCAAGGAATAAACCATATTCCACATTTGATCCATCATTTGTTGGATCTAGGACATCGAATATGTCATCTGCCATATCAACAGGTTTATCATCATATCTTATATCCAACTTGTCAAGGTTTTTGAAAATGTTTTTATCAGTGTTTATCACAATGGTTTTACCCTGGGTGTTTTTTCCGTTTACAACTAGTAGGATCTCGCTTGGTGATGCGTTCACATTTATGGATACACTGCTATCATATATCATGCTGTCATTTTCAAATGTATTGTTTTCGTTTCTAATGCTAACCTCTGCTCCAACTTTTCCCTCTAGTATTGCCTTGTCAATGAGCTCGCGTGTATCTGCAAGGTCGCTCTCAAATTCTCTCGCTAGCCCTGTTATTCTAAACAGGGCATTGTCTTTTGCTGTCACAACATTATTCTGAAGTTGTAGTTTATGCGTGCTCAGTATAGAGGCGGAGAAATTATTTGTTGAACTAATGTTCACTAGGTTGTTGTCCCTGGTTAGGGTGTATTCATTTGAGAAAGAAAATATTATATCATTACCTGATACTATTTTTAGGTATCCTGTGGGGTTATCATGAACCACTATTTCATAGCTCTCCCCGGGACCAGTTATTATTAATTCTGAGCCACTGGTTTTTATAGATTCGAACAACGTGTTTGAGTATATCACATCGAAAAGCACCCTGTCCTTCACTGAATAGGATAGGATGCTTCCATTCTGTATTTTAAAAGAGACATAATCACCTGTTATCTGACCTGTGTTTCTGTCTACATCGAATTTTCCAAACTGAGCGTATATCCAAACATCTGCTGGTGGTGGTGTCTCTCTCTCTAAGGAGAAATCTTTTGTAACTTTGTTTCCTGTTATGGTAACTGTATCAGTTGCAGGTTTGTAACCATCTTTGCTCACTGTTATCATGTACATTGAAAAATATGATTTTAGCTGTATCTGATAAGAACCATTTAAACCAGTTGTTGTGGTATGGGATTTAAATGCCTCTACACCAAGTTTACTCAAGTCCTCATTTTGTAAAACACCTTTGACAGTAACGGTAGCATGAGCTACAGGGTTGCCATCTTTATCTTTTACTATGCCAGTTATTGTTACATTTTGCACATCAGATGCGTTTACAGATAAGGCTAGGACCACTGGTGAGAAAAAAATTAATAGAGTTGTAAATAGAATTGCTACCTTCCTATCTCTAACCATAGATGACATAGTGATAGACTATCCTATTTATAAATTTTATAGTACAAACATCGAATAATCCATCGAATCATTTCAGAAAAAACCTCATAAAGATAATCTGATTTTTTTATCTCTTACTGATGATTGTGACAACATCCTCATCTTCTAAGACATGATCCAGGCCGACTCTTTGACCAGGGTATTTAACAGATTTGCCCCATACAAGAGCATATTTGAACTTGTTTACAAAATCTCTGTGTAGTTTTTTACAAACATCTTCAACCAAAGCATCTTTTTTCAGAATCATTGGTTTATTATAATCTATATCTCCACCTATGGGTTTTAGATAGATGCGTATAAGGTTTAGCTCGCTGAAAATCTCTTTTTTAAGCAAATTAAGGTTTATCTTTTCCTTTGCAGAGACTGGTATGATTTTCCATTTTTTACCATCTACTAGTATCTCATCAATTATATTTTCTCCTTTTGTCATGTCTATTTTGTTAGCTACCACTATTGCTTTTACATATGCCCTGTTTTTTGAGAGATAATCTATTAGTTGATCCTCATTCACATCTTCTTTTATTATAACATCTGCGTTAACATAGTATTCTGAAACTATTGCCTTTATAGTCTTGTCTGATATTTTTAAACTTATGGTTTTTGAAATGTTTATACCGCCTTCGCTTTTTGGAACTATTTTTATATCAGGTGGTTTTTCATTTAATCTTATACCAGCTGCATATAATTCTTTTATTATCTCACTTATCTGGTTAGGGATGTTATTGTTTGAATCCACTATTATGAGGGCAAGGTCAATGTTTCTAATGGCTGAGAGTATTTCTCTGCCTCTTCCTCTACCAACTGATGCTCCTTTTATGATACCTGGTAGATCTAGTATTTGGATGTTGGCTCCATTGTGTTTCATCATACCTGGTATTACCTTTATGGTGGTGAAATCATAATCTGCAACCTTGGTCTCTACACCTGTCAGTTGTTTCAGTAAAGTGCTTTTACCAACATTTGGAAAACCTAGTATCGCTACTGTGGCATCTCCTGATTTTTTTATAAGAAAACCTTTTCCACCGCCTTTTCTGGATTTTTCTCTTTCCAACTGCTCTTTCAGCTGGGCTAGTTTAGCTTTGAGTTTGCCAATATGATGCTCTGTTGCCTTGTTATATTGTGTGCTAAAAATTTCTTCCTCTATTTCTTTTATTTGTTTTTCAATATCAGATATATATCTCATTTCTCCTAAAAAAGGTTAAAAAATTATGGTATTATATGTGTTCCTGTTTTTTCTTTTAGAGCCTCCCATGCCTTTTCTATATGGGAAATTATAACTTTTTTACCGCCGTTTTCTAAAAATCTGATCGCTGCTAACACCTTGGGACCCATGCTACCTGGTGGAAAATGCCCTTGGGTATAATATTTTTTAATCTCATCCAGTTTAACAGTGTCTAGAGGCTGCTGTTTTTTTGTGCCATAGTTTAGATAAACTTTTTCAACATCTGTGAGTATAAAAAGTA
>QMST01000007.1 GCA_003649745.1 Thermoplasmata archaeon
ATTCCATACTTATGACTGACGAAAGTAACATCAGAAAGTCTTTTACCATATCTATGTATGTATTCAATTTCAGCAAGGTAGAATAATTTTTGCAATCTTTTTTCAGTCAAATAGTTACTTTTAAGGATTAAAAATTGCAATATATTCTTTATAGTATCCTTTTGTTTTTCTAGGTTAGTAGAGATCAACTTTTATCACCTTATAATTACGATTTACTGGGTGGTTGTAATTCACCTCTACTTAAATATAATATTATTAATATTATAAAAAATTTTATCTCTTCTAATTTTGATTTTTTTACCCCTCGCTACTCTCCCTCCCTAGGGCATCCTCTCATCCTTTCCTCACCGGGCCTTTCAAATTCAAGTATTTCTACATTAATAAATGTTTCTATTTTTCTCCAACGTATTTCACCTCCGCTTCTCCGCTTTTTCTTTCATAAACTTTCGAGAAAGAATGACGAAATTTTGAACACTTCAAATTCTATTTTTCCTCCCTAAAGTTTTGCTTTCTTTCGTAGATTTTTACATTCGGAAGTACTGTTATTGGTGCACCTGAGGAGGACACCGCGCTTTCTCTCCTCCCTGCTCACTCCCTTTTATTAAAAGGCCGGGGATATGAAGGGGTATATTTATCTGCTTTGGGAAGCTTCGGCGCAGTTATCCTCTCCCTTTTACTATTGTACCCAATAAGATTTGCTTTAATAGAACCAATCTCCTTATATTCTATTTTGAGGAGGATAATGCCATGGGTTTTGATAGCAATTTCAATAATAATGATTACAACAGAAAAAGCAAAAATAGATCTATTTAATGTTAAAAATACTAAAATAAAAAGTATTTTAGGATTACTCATGGCTGCCTTTGTTTTCATATTATCAGGAGTATTTGGCATTATTTTAAACAAAATCAATGTATGCTCCCCTATTGGTTTACCAGCTCCAATTCTATTCCCAACATTAGCAGGATTATTTGGGATGCCCACTCTTATACACTCATATATCACCAAGCCTAAAATACCAGAACAAATTGTAGAGAAACCAGTGATTAGAGAGAAAGCCAAAACGTTAATTTCAATTATAACTGGCAGCCTAGCAGGTATACTAGTTTCAATCATTCCTGGTATAACCTCTGCCACAGGAACAGTTATTGCCATGACAGCAAGAGGAGAAACAGACAAAAAACAAACATTAATCACATTATCCGCGGTTAATACCGCCTGTGCATTTTTTGTAACAGCAGTTTTGTTTATGATCCTCAGACCTAGAAGCGGGGCCGCAATAGCAGTTAACGAACTAATCATGGTTAATAAATGGAACAACTTGTTTATACCTCCTTTAAACTTACTCTTTTTAACAATGGCAATGTTGATCTCAGCTACAATCTCCTTCAATGTCACGATCTTTCTAGGGAAAAAGTTTGCAGAAAAATTTACTGAAATCCCCTATCAAAAAATAATAAAAGGAACAATGTCCTTCCTGACAATTCTCGTGATACTTTTTACAGGAGTGGAAGGCCTTTTAATATTTATAATAGCCACATTCATAGGTTTAATCCCTGTTAACTGGGGTGTACGGAGAAGTCATTGTATGGGGGTACTCTTGATACCAATAATTTTAGCTCTTCTTTAATATTATCCCCTTCTCCACATCATCAACAAACCTGCTAATCTCTATGCCCTTTTTCTTACATATTAAAAGAGCAGCAATCTCAGGATAAACCCCGAGATCCGCGGAGATTTTTTTGACATCATCTAAAAGTTTTTGTCTTTCCTCCCCTGTTCCATCAGATATCTCCATACAAATCCTCTCCAACAAATCCTTCTCTTCAATCCTCTTTTTTTTGTTTTCAGCAATCATAACATCCTCTGGTTTTGGTCTGAAACCCACTGGGGTCTTTATGTTTTCATAGTCAAAGGTGGGTTCAACAAAAAAATCATCTATTTTCCGAAGTAAACCCTCTTTTATAGCTTGTTCCACAAACAGTCGAGCAGTGCTGATATCAAACCACCCTAGGGAAACAGACAGGTAAAGGACAATGTCAGATATCTTTAGTTTACGTTGTCCTTTTCTCTGAAATACAAAAGATAATGCTATTTTTTTATCTGACAGCATTTTTCTCACAAAAAATCTTTATTTTTTTATTGTTAAATGAAAAACATAATCTTAAATAAAAAGATTACTAATAAAAGAATAGGTTTTTGATGTTGGCGATAACCCATCATAGGGATTATAAAAAATATGATTTAGGCATGGATCATCCTCTTATAGGTGATAAACCAGAGAAAACCATAGAATTCTTTAAGGAGAAAAACATATTATCCTATGCAGACTTGTTTGAACCACAAAAAGCAGCAGAAAAGGATATTTCAACTGTACATGATAGAGATTATATTCAACTTGTTAAACATCTCAGCCGAACAGGTGGTATGCTAGCGCTTGATACACCTGCACCCAAAGGGATATATGAGGCAGCAGCTTTGGCCTGTGGCGGTAGTATTTTAGCCGCGGAGAAACTCTACACTGGGTACAATTATTCAATGAACACTCTCGGCGGCTTTCACCATGCTAGCAGGAGAAATTCCTCCGGCTTTTGTTTTTTCAATGATATCGCGGTCTCTATAGAGCATATAAGAGGGGAGAAAAAAACTAGAAGATTCCTGATAATTGACTTGGATGTTCACCATGGAAATGGGACACAGGATATATATTACAATGACCCCTCTGTTTTGAACATATCATTCCACCAGGATGGAAGAACCCTTTATCCAGGGAGTGGTTTTATCCATGAGATTGGAGAGGGTGATGGGAAAGGTTTTACCGTGAACATGCCTTTTTTACCAGGTACAGGCAATGAAAGCTATTTTTATGCTTTTGAAGAAATCGTGCCCATCCTAGTTGAAGAGTTTAAACCACAGTTGATAATCTATCAGGCCGGGGTAGACACACATCATAGTGATCCACTAGCTGAGATAAACCTTACCCTCTTATTTTATTTCAACATCGCTGGTAAGATAAAAAAACTAGCGAAGGAGAGCTGTAATAAACTACTGATTTTACTAGGTGGTGGGTACAATAGTATTTCAAGCATAAAAGCATATTATAACATTGCAGCAGCCTTAGTAGATAAAAAACCTCTTTTCGAGGAGGAGATAAAAGACCCTAACCTTGGGAAGACAAAGAAAAAGGTTAAAGAGTTGAAAAAAATATTAGACCCCTTCTGGGGTTTTAAGAGGTAACAGCATGTTGCTGTAGTTTCTTCTCTTTCTCCGCCACCAGTAACCTTGTTTTGACAACAGCATCAGGGTTTAATGACATACTGTCTATTCCACATTCAACTAGGAATTCTGCAAACTCCGGGAAATCACTTGGTGCCTGACCACATATCCCTACTTTTCTCCTTGGCTTATGTTTATGTGCAACATCTATGACCTGTCTTATCAGTCTTTTCACTGCTTCATTTCTCTCGTCAAAGATGTGTGCTACAAGCTCAGAATCTCTATCTAACCCGAGTGTTAACTGTGTTAGATCATTTGACCCTATGCTGAAACCATCGAACACATCTGCGAACTGATCTGCAAGGACGACATTGCTGGGTATCTCACACATTACATAGACTTCTAACCCATTTTCTCCCTGTTTTAAACCATATTCCTCCATGATTTTGATAACATTTTTTCCTTCCTCTGGTGTTCTGCAGAAAGGTATCATAACCTTGACATTGGTTAAACCCATTTCATCTCTTACCTTTTTTATCGCCTTGCATTCTAAGCCAAAGGCGGGTTTGAATTTTTTATCATAGTATCTAGATGCACCTCTCCATCCAATCATCGGGTTGTGTTCCTCAGGCTCGTATAGGAAACCACCAAGTAGGTTTGCATATTCGTTTGTTTTAAAATCAGAGAGTCTAACGATAACATCGTTTGGGTAGAATGCAGCTGCTATCTTTGCTATTCCCCTAGCGAGAACGTCTATAAAAAACTGGGTTTTATCTGTGTGTCCCTCGCTTCGTCTATCTATCTCTTTTACAACATCTGCGATTCTTTTATCCTTTTTAGCAAGTTCCTTAAGCCTGTTATACTCGATCAATGCCAGTGGATGTATCCCTATATGTGAGTTGATGATAAATTCTTCTCTCGCCAATCCCACGCCATCATTTGGTATCTGACCCTGTTGAAATGCTTTTTCAGGTACGCCAACATTCATCATAATTTTGGTCTTAGGACGTGGTAACTCATCCATTTTCAATGAATCAACCCTGTATTTTAGTAAACCTTGGTAGATTCTACCCACGCCCTCTGAGCAGTCCACTGTTATCTCCTGCCCTGTTTTGATAACCTCTGTTGCGTTACCTGTTCCTATGATACATGGTATGCCAAGTTCTCTTGATATGATCGCTGCATGACATGTTCTACCACCATGGTTGGTTACAATTGCAGAGGCGATTTTCATTATTGGTTCCCAGTCTGGATCTGTCATGTCTGTTACTAGAACTTCTCCCTTTTTGAACTTGTGTATCTCCTCAGCGGATTCTATGACATTGGCCTTACCCTGACCTATTTTACTACCAACTGCCTCTCCCTCAATCAAAATTTTCCCCTTTTCCTCTAACACATAAGTTTGAATTGCTGACATATCTCTCTGAGAGTGTACTGTCTCTGGTCTAGCCTGAACGATAAACAACTCACCAGTGATGCCATCCTTAGCCCATTCTATATCCATGGGTTTATTATAATGCTCCTCAATAATACAAGCCCATTCCGCTAGTTTTAGAACTTCATCATCATCTATTACAAATTTTTTCCTTTCCTCAGGTAGAACTTTTTTTTGTGCTGTACCACCACCCTCAGTGTAAACAAGCCTCCATTCCTTTGTACCAAGTTTTTTCTCAATAATGGGTCTAAAACCTTTTTTCAAAGTTGGTTTAAAAACATAAAACTGATCAGGGTTAACCTTTCCCTGTACAACATTTTCTCCCAGGCCATATGCACCAGTAATGTATACAACATCTTTGAAACCACTCTCGGTGTCTATAGAAAACATTACACCAGAAGATGCCAGATCAGATCTGACCATTTTCTGAACCCCTACTGATAGGTAGACGCTGAAATGATCAAACCCTTTGTCCTCCCTATAGGATATGGCTCTATTTGTAAAAAGTGAGGCAAAACATTCTCTGACTTTTTCAAGAAGTTCCTCCTCTCCTCTAACATTTAAAAAAGTTTCCTGCTGCCCTGCGAAACTAGCATCAGGTAAATCCTCAGCTGTGGCGCTACTACGCACAGCTACATCAACGTTTTTACCATATCTCTTCTCCATTTCTCTATAGTATTTTCTTATCTCCTCTTCAAGCTCTTTGGGTAGAGGCGTATTTCTTATAAGGTTTCTTATCTTCTCCCCTTTCTCTGCAAGATTTTCAACATCATGAACATCCAGATTAGATAAAATCTCTTTTATCTTCTTATCTACACCTACCTTTTCTATAGTATACTTGTATGCATATGCAGTCACGGCAAAACCAGAGGGAACCTTAACACCTTTTTTACCAAGGTTTCTGATCATTTCACCTAGTGACGCATTTTTTCCACCAACAAGTGGAACATCATTCATTCCCAGCTCTTCGAACCATTTGACAAAAACTTTTTCCATAATATTTTTTCACTTCCCATGAGTTATTCCGTAGCGCCATCCAGTATTAAAAACTAACTATTTAATTTTTATTCCTCTCTTTAAATCTACTAGTAGTTTCTCTCGTTTTTTATAAAGCTTTTTCAGTTTTTTACCCTTTTTATATCTTTCTAGAATGTATGAAAATAAAATTGGTGAGGCAATGGTGAAATCACAGTAAACCACAACACTGTCTCCAATGCTTTTTGGGTTAATCTTCCCCCAGGAGACAGCTTCATTTGGTGTAGCCCCAGATAAACCACCCCATTGTGGCGCATCACTAGTAATCTGAATAAAATAATCATGACCCTTTTTACCCAGTCCCAGTATTTGATCTAGCATAGGCTGCGTTTGCATATAAAAATTCTTAGGCGCGCCACCACCGATTTCCACTGCACCATTTTTTTCACTGCCACGTACAATAGCTGCAGTCTCTAAAACATCTCTATCTGGATCCACAAAGATTTTTCTCCCATTTAGTTTGAGAGAGGCAGTGTTCAATGCAATAGAAGAATCACCAGGTGAAGGGGTATAAATGGGTACATCATGTTTCGCTGCAGCAGCCAGTATAGAGTACTCTGGATGTTTTGCTTTTTTTAACAGAGCATCACCTAAAAACCTATGGAGAGAAGCAGTTGATATCGCCTTAGATGAAGAAAAGTCATTTAGAGTCTCTCTAATGAACTCATCGGTTTTCAACAGAGTATTTTTTGGTATGAAAATATCATATATTCTCACTATACCTTTCTTAAGTAGTTCATCATCATTAACTCTGAAATCACCCTGATAGACTGGTAAATCCAGGGCAAAATGCATATCATGATAAAGGTTGGCCCCAGTTGAGATAATAAAATCTAATAAGCCTTTCTCCATGAGTGATATAATAAAACCACCTAGACCTGTTGGTGTAAAGGCACCTGACAATGTTAGACAGATAGTAGCATTATTTTCGACCATTTTCTCATATACCTTACAAGCCTCAAATAATCTACCAGCATTGTATGCTCTTGATTTGGAAAAAAGAGAAACAAGGTTTTCTATACCCTCTATTTTTTTTGTAGAGGGAATAATTCTTTGACCAAATTTTTCCTCATTCATCTTCATCAATTATAAAAACAGCAGCTGCAATCACGGTTGTCCATAAACCATTTTTGTCACCCACTGCTGTTTGAGTTATGCTTTGTGTTTTAACTATCCGTCCACTCATTTTGTACTCCTGTTTTCTCTCATCCCATGCTTTATCTGGGTCAAATGGTAAACCTAGTGTGGTAGCTAGCATAGTGGCTGCTAGATCCTCAGCGTAATCCCCAGCTTTTTTACAAACCTCGCCATAACTATGATGCTCAGATATATAACCATAGGATTTTCTATCTTTAGGAATAGCAACTCCGATAGAGGCTCCAATTAGCCTGTTTGGTTCATTTGTAGAGTTTCTTGACATTACACAATATGTTATCTGACCTGGTTTCAGTAGTTTAATACCTTTCTCTCTTGATATTATTTTACAGTTGGGAGGTATTATACTAGATACGTTTACTATGTTGCATTTTTCTATTCCTGCGCTTCTAAGAGCTAACTCAAAAGATTGAAGCTCATGCTTGTGTTTTCCAACACCCTTGGTGAAGAATACTTTCCGAGGTACCATACCAACCAGAGATACATTGGTTGGATAAAAAGTTAATGGTATGAAATTTTTATTTTTTATATATTTTCTAGTATTTTCAACACGTACTTGTAGAATTTATCAACTGTGCTGATCTCTACTTGCTCATCTGGTGAATGCGGGTATTTTATCGTGGGTCCTATTGATATCATATCCATACCTGGGAATTTTTCACCGATTATACCACATTCTAAACCAGCATGTATGGCTTCCACCTTTGGCTCCTTCCTGTACATTTCTCTGAATACTTTTTTTGCAAGTGCTAGAATCCTTGAATCAAGATTGGGTTTCCACCCAGGATAGGGTTCATCTTCAGTGGTTTTAGCACCAGCTAGAGAAGCAATTGCTTTGATTCTCCCTCGCATATCCTCAAGCTCAGATTTTGTTGCGCTTCTAGAACTCATTTCAATTACAGCTCTGTCTTTTTCTATAGAGGTTTTTGCTAGGTTGGTAGATGTTTCTACCAGACCAGGTACATCATAGCTCATTCTATCCACACCATGGGGTAGACTGTAGAGGAGATTTACTAGTTTAAAAGTAGATTCCTTATCAAGTATTTCCTCTGGCTTTTTTGTCTCTTCTATTTTAAGGGTGAAGTTAGGGTCTATTGTTTTTATCTCATTTGTTATATCTTTTGCCTCATTTTGAAGAGAGGAGACAAATTTAGACACCTCTTTTTCATTTACTAAAACCACAGCAGTGGCTTCACGTGGTATGGCATTATGTTTATCACCACCTCTAATATCTGACACAAGCAGTTCATAGTTCTGCATTGCCTTCCAAAGGAGTCTCGCTAAAATCTTTATTGCATTTCCTCTTTGCTCATGAATGTCAACCCCAGAGTGTCCTCCTCTTAGACCAGTAACCTTTACAATGAATGGTTTTAACCCCTCCTGGTTTTTTTGTGTTCTCACGGGTAGCTCAATTTTTGAACCTCCACCACCGGCGCTACCTATGGTTATAATACCAAAATCTTCGCTATCAAGATTAAGCATGATTCTACCCTTTAGAAAACCAGGTTGGATCGCAAAAGCACCTGTTAAACCCGTTTCTTCATCCACCGTGAATAAAGCCTCAATTGGACCATGTTTTAAATTTTTATCCTCTAATATCGCTAGCATAATTGCTAGACCTATCCCATTATCTGCTCCAAGTGTTGTTCCATCTGCAGTTAAAACATCTCCTTTTTTTACTAGCTTTATGGGGTCTTTACTAAAATCATGTTTCACGTTTGCATTTTTCTCACAAACCATGTCCATGTGTCCCTGCAGAACAACTATAGGTTTGTTTTCCATCCCTGGGCTGGCGGTTTTTCTTATGACAACATTTCCGGCTTTGTCCACTTTGTACTCAAGGTTAAGTTTCTTCGCAAAGTTTACAATGTATTCTCTTATTTTTTCCTCATGCTTGGAACATCTCGGGATTTTTCTTATTTCATCGAAATGTTTCCAAACAATTTTTGGTTCTAGATCTTCGATAACAGACATAATATATTACCTCCCAAATTTTGTAAAAATTGTATAAATTGTAAAAAGGTAATCTATTAAAAAATTTGCTATAATCCTAGGATTCCTCCTCATCCTGGTTTTTAAGCTCTAATTGTTTCTCCAAGAGAGCTTTCATTTGTTTCTGGATATCCAATTGCTCCTTTTGATAAGGGATTATAACATTACCTTGCACTAGGCTTTCTATCAGTTTTTTAACTTCTCTATAGGGGTATACACCATGTAACTCATAATATGTTCTAGCACGAGGCGTCTGCACCTCTTTACTACCACCAAATATTCCGAATAGACCAAATCTTTTTTTTGCTGTGCCACCTACACCCATGGCAGCAAAAGAAGTATCCTTACCCAGGCCAAAACCAGATTGTGTAATAGGTATAATCGTTCCAAAATCAAAAATTTGACCAAGAATTCCTTGAGAACTTTCTATATCTGTTATCTTATCGTATCTCAGGGTTCTCTCTCTCTTTCTAATCAACCCTCCTTTGAATATCACCCTGAAATTAGTGATTATATACTTATGAGATCGCCTGTACCAGTCAATGATAAAAACACCAAGCAAACCAATGCATATTAAATAGACAGGGAGGAACACATTATACACATTTGACCATCCTCCAATAAACATAATAATTGTTCCAACAGCTAGTACAAAAACATAAATAAAAAATATACGCCATCTTATAAACACAAGCGATAGGACAACACCACCAGCTAGCGTGACAACCCACCATACAAGCAGAACCGGTAGGAGAACAAAACTACCGAAAAAATCTTTTAGGAAACTTTCGAAACCAGTCCAGTAACCAGAAAAATTAACAAGCCAACCAAAAATAATACCCCATAAAATTAGAAAAAGAGCAATAGATTGCAAACTAAAAAAGGAAAAAGGATGAGGTTTCAACTCTTTTTCCAGATGCTCATCTTTTAGAAGATCCTCTTCTATTCCCAATCTCCTCAACCTCTAAATCTTTCAATTTTTTTATACTTGCCTTGGTTTTAAGCTTATTGGTCTTAACCCTCTTAAGAAACAATGTTATAATGAAGGTGGAAATAAGCATTATAACTATTGATATAGAATACCGGAATGAGAGAGAATAAAACACAAGACGTGACAACCCATAAGATATAAATAGTGTAACATATGGAAGCAAGTTCCAAGATGGGCGTATCTGATCAGTACTTTTAACTAGTAGGATGATAAGATGTGCAATAATAATAGCGACAATAGATATAATAGACAGCCATCCGAAAAACAGCATCAGGTTGATATACCAATTTAAATTAAAAAATAAGCAAATGTAGTAAAGGATGTAGAAGAAAGCAAAAACAGAGATAATATACACGGGTCTTTCAGATAGAAGATTTTTTATGTTTTGTAAATCATATATTATGTTGATTTTTCTTTTCTCCTCTCTACCAATGTACAATGGTCTTATCCCTAAACCGATGAAAATCAAAAACAATAGGAAAAACACATGGAATGGGTTTAAAAAATCCAGATTTACAAGTAACTCGATAAATTTTTGTGAGAAATATGATAAACTATTTCCAAAAACTATCAAACCATCTGAGAAGGTGTAAAAAGAGCCAGCTGGAACTTTGAAAGCAGCGTTGTACCCTAGGAGGAGTAAAATAAAGATTAGGAGGGCAGGAACAAAAAAGGGTCCGATAAACAGAAAAACCTTGGTTATCCACTCCACGGCGCCTTTAGCCTGCCTTTTTGGTTCTACCTTGCTCTCATCCACGCTTATGTAAAAATGGGAGACACCACATTTTGTTATTGTATAACCAATTGCATGTGAGAAGGCTTGAAAAAACAAACCCACCAGGTTTGTGAATCTACAGAGGCTTTGATGTTTACTCCATATTTTTCTAAGCAGATGTTTCATGCTCTCTATTAATAACAATTGGATAGACCAAAACAAAATAACACCGAGAATTGGTGCAAGAGGTGCAAATAGGAATCTATCCACTATCTCCCAACACATAAATTACACCTAGTTATCAAAAACATTAAACTACTCAATAATATTTAAAAACGCGGTTAATCAACAACCTTTACCTCTATTTCTTCTCCTCTCCAGTTGTATGCCCTCCAGGATTTTTCATCAAAAGGATATGCGACAATTATATGAATCATGCCTTTTTTATTGAAAAGAGAG
>QMST01000008.1 GCA_003649745.1 Thermoplasmata archaeon
AAACCTCCCTTTAAAAGCAGTATATAAACCGCTTTTATAAAGATTTCGAGTTTTATAAAGATATAATTCAAAAAAAAAAACAATGATAGATTACCATACCCTGTCAATGTTTAAATCCTCAACATCCTCCTTCTTTGGCTCCTCTGTTTTTTCCTTCAAAGGTTTTTCTAACCTACTTAGTTTTTCCTCTATTTTCCTATTGCACAGTGCAACAGTTAAATCGCCCCTGGTTTTTTCTATTAAGACTCTGCAGTTATCCTGTGTTTTTTTAATAGAGATCATACCAGAGGGGTAATCAAATCTTAGCAAAGAGATATATATTTTCTCCATTTTCCTAAAAAACTCCTCTGCCTCATCATATCTATTGTTTCTTATGCAGTCTAATGTTAATCTTCTTAACTCTCCAACCACGTCTCCAAGACTAAGGAGATAAGATGATGATGTCACGTTTAAATCCTCAGGCTGAGGTAGATTTTCATCTTGGAGGATACTAAGAAGGCAGAACCCTTCGCTTAGCTCCCGGTAAGCGTTTTCCATAAAACCAGTATAAAGTAGGTCATTATGTCGATCTTTTAACAATGAATGTATTTCTGTAAGTTCTGCTAGGGCTTTTTCCAAATCATTTGCTGCTTCAATGTTCTCATTTTTATGCATTTTCTGTATAGCTTTCCGCGAATGGCGAATTATGTTTCTACAAGCTTTTATTGATCTCTCACGGAGGTCTTCTTTTTCATCCAAGTATTTTTCTATGGCATCCATAATAGATTCTATATTTTCCATTATTATCACTTCATTTAACCAGCATCTTCTCACGGTTAACCCAGTAATCTGGCTCCTCACCGTTTAAAACCTTTATCACCTGCTCAACGCAGATTACACCAGCTCTTATCTGCCCTTCCTTGGTTGCAGCGCCTATATGGGGTGAGAGAACAACATTATCCAGTTTAAGCAAGGGATTATCTGATGAAGGTGGCTCTTCCTCAAACACATCTACCGCTGCACCAGCTAGGCGTCTCTCAGATAACACTTCATAAAGTGCTTTTTCATCTACCACTCCTCCTCTTGCACAGTTTATCAGATAAGCCGTGTTTTTCATCAACAAAAGTCTCTCCAGGTTAATGAGATGATGTGTATCACTGGTATGTGGTATATGCAGAGAAACATAATCCGATTTTTTCAAAAGCTCATCCAGATCAACTCTTTTTCCACCCATTTTCTCTGCTTTCTCATCTGTACAATGTGGGGAATAAACCAGGATTTTCATACCAAAACCCCTTGCTATTCTCGCAACATGCTGAGCAATATTGCCAGATCCAACCAAACCAAGTGTCTTATTATAAAGCTCAAAACCTTTAAGTTGTTTTTTTACCCACTCCCCTTTTTTCATAGTGTTATCTGCTTTCACCAGATGCCGTGACAAAGACAGCATATGCGCCACTGCAAGCTCTGCTACGCTTGCTGTTGAACCAGTTGGGGAGTTCACCACATATACACCATGTTTAGAGGCAGTATCAACATCGATATTATCCACACCAATACCTGCTCTGCCAATGACTTTTAAACTACCAGATGCACCCTTTTCGATTATATCTGAGGTAACCTTTGTCCTACTTCTCACAATCATGCCATCATAGTCAGCCACCTCATTAAGTATACCATCATGATCCAACTCTTCATATTTTATCTCAAACCCCTTTTCTCTAAGCAGGTTAACAGCTTCATCTGCAAGTTTATCTGTTACTAGAATTTTCATGTTTTTCACCCCAAACTAGGTATAGGTTATGTAATAAAAAAACTTGTGCTTGAAATTCTTAGAAATAAATTAAAATTTAAAAGGAAGGGAATATTTCCAGTTTTTCATCTCTTCCTCGATTTTGAGAAGTCTATTGTACTTAGCAACTCTTTCTCCCCTACAGGGTGCGCCAGTTTTTATCTGCCCACAGTTTATTCCAACAGCGAGATCAGCTATGAATGGATCACATGTTTCACCAGATCTATGAGAAACCATCACATTATAACCATTTTCAAAGGCGAAACTTGCAGCTTCAAACGCTTCTGTCAACGTGCCAATCTGATTTATCTTCAACAACAAACAATTACAAACACCGAGAGTGACACCCTTTTTGATCCTACCCTTGTTGGTTACAAATAGATCATCTCCAACAATCTGAACCCTTCCACCTAGTTTATCCGTGATTTTTTTAAACCCATCCCAGTCATCCTCTGCAAAAGGATCCTCTATAGAAATAATATCATATTTTTCAACCAGTGTTTCATAAAAATCAACTAAACTCTCTATATCATGTGGGGCACCATTTATAATATACCGTTGATCCTTGTAGAACTCTGTTGCAGCAGCATCCAAGCCGATCTTAACAATATCTCCATAGTTTAGATCATCAATCGCTTTTTCAATCAGCTTAAAAGGTTCTTCCGGATCTTTTAATGGAGGGGCATAACCACCTTCATCGCCGACATTCACAGCACTCCTACCATATTTCTCCCTGAGAATTTCACCTAATCTAAAATAAACCTCCACACATGCTCTTAATCCATCGCTGAAGGTTTCTGCACCAGCTGGTACTATCATATGCTCTTGGATATCAAGATTGTTACCAGCATGTTTTCCACCATTGATAACATTCATAAAAGGCACTGGCAAAATACCTGGTTTTTTACCAGAGAGTCTACCAATATACTCATATACTGGGGTTTTTAATGAGGCAGCAGCTGCTCTTGCACATGCAACAGAGCAACCCAGAATAGCATTTGCACCAAGCATAGACTTGTTAGGTGTGCCATCAAGCTCTATCATTACCTCATCGATTTCCCTCTGCTCCCTAACATCTAAACCAATCAAACTTGGACCAATTTTCTCAATAACATTCTTGATGGCTTTTTTCACACCTTTACCGTTAAACTCCTTCTCTTTATCTCTTAGCTCTAAAGCCTCATGTGATCCTGTAGATGCACCAGAGGGAACAGAAAAAACACCTTTCGCCTGTTGAGTCTGTACTTCCACCTCCACTGTTGGGTTTCCTCTTGAATCCAAAATCTGCCTCGCATAAACCTTTTTTATTTTAAACAAACCAAGATCACTCTCCGAAAAATGTAATGAAATCTTCTTTTATAAATCTATTAATACAAAATTTTTTCAAGGAAATGTTTGTATTGCAAGCCAGCCGTCTTCCCCTGGGTCATATTCTCCATCACCATCTTTATCATTTGGCAGCAAATTCACATTACCATCCCCATAACCCCTTCTGTCACCATTATCATCAATCAAAGGATTCTGCTCATCAGGGGAACTACCATCAACGCGTTTATCAGCAGCCATCCAAGCATCACCATACGATGGTTTGTAGGTGTCACTAGTTTTTCTCAACTCTCCAAAAAACGGATATGGAAAACTACCACAGTATGCAAGGCTAAACTCATCAGTAGCGGTCATAATTATCCTATTCCTGCCGCTTAAATCTGATATAAACCCGCCAGATTGACAAGCCTCTATCACCACAATACAAGTTGAATATTTCAGATCACTTAACCATAAAGTCATCTCCTTGCTCATGATAACTTCCCAAATGTTCCATGGTCTGCCAGGGTACACAGCTACTACACTACCAAATTTAGGAAAATAAGCTCCATGCCCAGCGATAAAAATAAAAACATCACTATTCTCATCTGACCTGCTTTTCAACCACTTTGTTATAGCATATTTAACATTATCCTTAGTAGTCACAGCATCTCCACCATTTTTTATGCTTTTACCACTCAGATAATATATATTATCATCACTGTAGCCGAGATTCCTAAATGTTTCATATGCATATTGTGTCTCTTCTTCAAAATCTTCATCATCAGCTCTATCATTTGGCCACCAACTAATATCTCCCAGGCCATCTCCACCAGAGACTAATACCACATATTTATTCTTTTTTTCCTTTTCAAATATTGTTAACGTGGTGTAATCATCATCATAGTTTCCCTTGTCATCATAAACAGTTAAATAAACATCTATTTTACCTGCAGAATAAAATTTGGCAACAGGGTTCTGAACGTTTGCCCCACCAATTTTTTTACCGTTTTTGCAAAAAGACCAATACCATCTATAAGGGGGATAACCACCAGTTGCAGACCCATGCAACTGCACTTCTTCACCAACTTTAGCGCGATAGGGGCCACCAGCATCTGCTTTCAGCTTATCACTGCATTCATCCCAAATTTCAAACCAGATCTCACATTGTGGTTTATCCTTTCCATCCCCTTTTGAATGCCCTGTTCCACTATCATCACCACTCCATGAATCCTCATTTACATTATAGACTACACTACAGGATTTGACACCAACTCTTGGATTAATATCACAAACATCATCAGTATCAGGATCTCTATCAATTAGTTTTATAATAATACTCATTTTTTCCTTATATTCAAAAGAGTGAGTGGCGGCCCAGTTTGGGTAAATATGGTTTTTATCAGACTCAAAACTTTTACTATAGGTAGAACCATCGATGTTTACCATCACTTTGAAATCAGCAGCTGCAGCCCAGGGCCAGGGATCAGGATTTTCTAAGGCTTTGATCTCTTTAATCTTAACAAAAATTTTACAATCACCCAATGTGTTTGTAACAATGTCTTTACCTATGTTTTTCGAGAATGTTTTTATTTTGACTGCATTACTACTTGAAATAAAAGATGCAACTAGGAGAAATAGTATAGTCCAAATAGCAAATAGTTTTTTGAAAATAATATTCCTCTTTATCATCAAATAATTAATTAAAACCATTATAATATTTAAATTTTTTTATTATAATAGATCTAAATAAAAGGTTGAAATCCATCCCCAGAATATTTAAATACAGAGTATAGCATTTAATAATCAAAAATCTAAAGAGGGAGGTGAAGATTTTGGACCCAGCAATTATAGGCTTAATAGTCTTTCTAATAATAATATTGTTAAGTCTTCTAGCATATGCGATAAAAATTTTACCAGAGTTCCAGAGAATAGTAGTTTTTAGACTAGGTAGACTACTCGGGGTAAAAGGACCAGGGTTAGTACTGATCATACCAATAATAGATCAAATTATGAGAATAGATCTCAGAACAAGAGTACTAGATGTTCCAAAGCAAAGAGTTGTTACCCAGGATAATGTCACAGTGGATGTTGACGCAGTTGTCTACTTTCGAGTAGTAGATCCAGAGAAAGCAGTTGTCCAAGTTCAGAGATATGAGGCTGCAACTGCATTACTAGCACAAACAACACTTAGAGATGTACTTGGACAGGTTGAACTTGATCATCTACTATCAAAAAGAGAGGAATTAAATAAGAGATTACAGAAGATTATTGATGAGGGCACAAACCCCTGGGGTGTAAAAGTATCCGCAGTAACCATAAGAGATGTTGTCATACCAGAGGAGATGCTTAGAGCTATTGCTAAACAGGCTGAGGCTGAAAGAGAGAGAAGATCACGGATAATAATGGCAGAGGGAGAATATCAAGCCTCAAAGAAAATGACAGAAGCTGCAAAACTATATGAAAAAGCTCCAATGGCACTAAGACTTAGAGAACTTCAGACACTAGCAGAAATTGCCAGGGAGAAAAACCTTATAGTTGTACCTGGCGGTGAAATGGGAGTTGGGGCAATAGCAGGTTTGGCAAAAGCATTTTCAAGGAAAAGTGAGAAATGATCTCTAAAAAAACAATCATATATCTTTTTACCATAATATTCCTACTATCTTCTTTATCTGTTACTGGCAACAACAAGTTTGTAAACATTGTTAAAATAGATGAAGCCATAACAGGGGCAACCACTGAATTAATTAAAGAAGCAATAGATCTTTCTGAGAAAGATAACTGTGTAGCAACACTCATACTTTTAAACACGCAAGGTGGTAGTCTCGATGAAACATTCAAAATAGCAGATCTAATAGAGAATAGTAAAAAACCAGTTATAGGCTTTGTTTATCCAAGTGGTGCAAAGGCATGGTCTGCTGGTGTCTTTATACTAGAAAGCACTCACATAGCAGTGATGGCACCACATACAATCGTAGGATCATGTCAACCTATAGAGCTCACACCAACAGGTACAAAATATATCAATGATTCAAAAATCATCAATGCCCTGGTTGAATGGCTTGAGGAAAGAGCAAACTCACATGGTAGAAACAGCTCAATAATGTCAAAATTTGTTGTAGAAAATTTAAACCTCAACGCCAGCGAAGCTTTAAAATCTGGGGCTATAGACTATGTGGAAAAAAATGTTGATAGTTTACTAGAGACATTAGATGGAAAAACAATAGAGACAATATACGGAAACACAACACTTTACATACAAAACATTGATAAAATACTTTTTAAGCCATCAATAAAAATCTACATATTGCGTATTATTTCAAACCCCATAGTTGCATCTCTCCTGTTAATAACAGGGTTGTTTTCACTTTTAATTGGTTTATCAGCACCTGGTTATGGTGCAGAGGTATTTGGGGTAATAGCGATTATAGTATCCCTACTAGCTATGGGTCTCAGCATCTCTTATATAGCAATATTACTATTGATAATAGGGTTCATATTGCTATCCATAGAATTATTTGTAACACCAGGTTTTGGCATAATAGGAATAGGAGGGATAATTTCAATAATATTTGGTGCTTTATTCTTAATACCAAATTATCAGAATATGAAATGGCTAATCTCACAAGAATATCAGCAAATGCTAGTGATTTTCGTACTTGCACCAGTGCTTGTCATAGCAGCGTTTTTCATATTCATATTGATCAAGTTTTTGAAGATAAGAAGGAAAAAACCAGCTATTGATGTTATAGGTAAGGAAGCCGTAGTAGTTGATAAGCTAAGCTCAGATAAGGAGGGCTATGTCAAATTAGAGGGTGAATACTGGAGGGCACGAGCATATAAAGGTGAAATCCAACCAGGTACAGAGGTTGTAGTTGTTGGAAGAGAGGATTTAACCCTTATAGTCAAACCAAAAACAAGGTAGGAAGATTTTTATACCAAGAGGTGTTCAACTTTTTCTAGTCTAGGGTGCAGATGTAGAAATGAATGATAAACTAAAAATAAGATTCCTTGGCGGCAGCAGCGAAGTTGGTAGGTTAGGGTTGACTCTAGAGACAGATGGACTTAGTATGCTATTCGACTATGGTTTATCCCCTGGTAAGCCACCAACTTATCCACTAGAGGCGCCACCGTTAGATATAATCTTCCTATCACATAGCCATCTAGACCATTCAGGCATGATGCCATATCTATGCAGCAGAACAGAAACACAGGTTATATCAACCAATCTAACCCGAGAGATCAGTGAAATATTGCAGATAGATTCAATAAAAGTTGCAAAAATGGAAGGATACCCTGTGCCATATTCAAAAGCAGAAATCAGAGCATCTCGCAATAGCTATGTGGATGTAGAACCATCTCAGATAAGAGACATCGCTGGAACAGAGATACATTTCCACTCTGCAGGTCACATACCAGGTTCCCTAATGTTTGAACTAAGAGGAACCAGAAACATTCTCTTCACAGGGGATCTAAACGTGATAAACACACATCTAATATGGGGTGCACATCCTGTTAAATGCAATGTTCTATTTCTAGAGGCAACATATGCTGGAAGAGATCATCCAAACAGAGAAGAACTAGAAAAAGAATTCCTTGACAAAATAGACGAGGTTGTAAGCAGAGGAGGAATAGTCATAATACCAGCCTTTGCAGTTGCTAGAACACAAGAATTACTAATGATACTAGACAAGGCTGGATATGATGTATGGCTAGATGGAATGGGTAAAAAAATCTCTAAAATATTCCTAGATTACCCTCAATATCTTAGATCCCCAAACAAGTTAAAAAAAGCATTAGAAAACGTAAACCTTGTCTACTCAAACCATGGTAGAAAACTTGCACTAAAAGGAGAGATCATATTAACAACAAGTGGCATGCTCGATGGCGGTCCAGTCCTCTGGTACATAAACAAGCTCAAGGAGGACAAAAGAAATGCTATATTCCTAACAGGTTACCAGGTAGAAGGAACAAATGGGAGATTACTCCTAGATAAAAAGAAAATAGACTTATATGGAGTAGTTGAAAAAGTTAGATGCAAGGTAGACTACTTCGACTTCTCAGCCCATGCAGGTCATTCTCAACTCATAGAATTTGCCAAGGCCTGCAAGCCAGAAAAGATCGTACTCTTTCATAGCGACGATAGAACACCCCTAGTAGGCCCACTGAGCGAGTTCGCTGAGGTCTACACTCCAGATGATAACGAAACACTAGAGATATAACAAATACCCCATAGAAATATTTTTTAACCTATAATTTTATTGTAACCATCTTCAACCAGGGAACAAAAAATGAAACAATTGACAGATAAAGAAAAATATGATCTCAAGCGAAAATTAGAAGAGCTTAAAGCATGCAAAGGTCAACATACAGAATTAATATCCCTATACATACCACCAAACCGGCAGATATCAGATGTCATGGCATATCTCAGAAACGAGTATTCAGAATCATCAAATATTAAATCTAAAACAACAAGGAAAAATGTTTTATCAGCTATAGAATCAATAATGAGTAGACTAAGATACTTCAAAACACCTCCACCAAATGGTTTAGCAGTATTTGTTGGTCATAAAAACATTGGTAGCGACCAAACCGATATGGTTGCTTATCTAATAGAACCACCGCTCCCTGTAACAACGTTCCTTTACAGATGCGATTCATCCTTCTACCTTGAACCATTGGAGGAGATGCTTGCGGAGGATGAGATATATGGTTTATTCTTGATTGATAGAAGAGAATGCACCATAGGAATGCTAAGAGGAAAAAGAGTGGAAATCTTAAGCCATCTAACATCTAGAGTTCCAGGTAAACATGGCAGAGGAGGTCAATCACAGAGACGTTTCGAAAGATTAACAGAGATAGCCGCACATGAATGGTTTGTCGAATGCGGTGAAAAAATAAGCAGCATTTTTCTCAAAGAAAAAAATCTAAAAGGAATATTTGTTGGCGGCCCTGGTCCGACAAAACAATATTTCGTGGACAGCAATTACCTCCACCATGAAATCCAAAAAAAGATAATAGCAGTACTGGATACAGGATATACCGATGAGTCAGGTATACGTGAGCTTGTATCAGCAGCCTCTGAAGTAATGTCAAATCTCAAAATAGCAAAGGAGAAAAACATTGTAAAAAGGTTTTTACAAGAGGTCACCAATAGAGACAAAAGCCGAGCCGTATATGGTGAGGAGGAGGTGAGAAAAGCACTTAGCATGGGCGCAATTGATACATTACTACTCTCCGAGGATTTGAGAAAATACAGAGTTAAACTAAAATGCCACACCTGTGGTTATGCAATGGAAAAAACATTTGATGAAAACAGGCTAGAAAAATTTGAACCGCCAAATTGCCCAAAATGTGAGACACCAACACAAATGGTTATAGAGGAGAAAAAAGATTTAATAGATGAACTATCAGAGCTAGCGGAGGAAACAGGTGCAAAAGTAGAGTTGATCTCCAGGGACAGTGATGAAGGTGATGCCCTCTATAGAGCCTTCGGTGGAATAGCAGGAATTCTACGTTATAATATAGAATAATAAAAATGAAAAGATTAATATATAACAAAATCTACTTTAGTATTTGGAAAATAAAAGGGTAAAAAGCGATGATTTTATAAATATGATACCATATTAAAAAATTGATTTAAAAGGTTGATATAAATGTCACGTGAAGATTTCAAATCCTTTATCCCGGCAGAAACCACAATACCAGAGTTTACAATAAAAGCTGTTTTAGTAGGCGCGCTTTTAGCTATTATACTTGGTGCCGCGAATGCCTATCTAGGCTTGTACGCTGGCATGACCGTCTCAGCGGTTATACCAGGAGCAGTTATGGCGTTTGCCATTTTAAGACCATTCAAGGGAACGATATTGGAAGTTAACCTTGGTATGATGGGTGCTGCATCCGGTGAGGCATTAGCTGCAGGAGTTATCTTTACAATACCAGCACTTGTTGTCCTGAACAGGATGGGACTGGGTGGATGGCAGTATATACATTACTGGGAGACAACTTTTATCGCAATGATAGGTGGTGTACTTGGTGTACTATGGATGGTACCTCTTAGAAGGGCTTTGATAGTAAAAACAGATCTACCATTTCCAGAAGGAGTCGCAGTTGCCGCGGTTTTAACTACAACTGTTGGAGAAGCACATCTAGATAAAAAAAAGAGAAATAAGGATGATGGAGAAGCAGTGAGTGGTATATGGATGATCCTAGGGGCAGTAATAGCAGGTTTGTTCAAATTTGGCCAGGTTGCATTACATGTTTTCAGAGGGATAATAGATGGGATAGTAAGCATTGGAAAATACGCAATAAGTGGCACACCAAGGGAGGGTTATTTCTATGGAAGCATAGCTGCATCACCTGCGCTACTCGGTGTAGGATGGATAATAGGACCAAGAATATCTTCATTAGTTTTCGTTGGTGGTCTCCTAGGCTGGGCAATTATAGCCCCACTTATTGTCCTTGTTAATGGTATACCTGCAGGTGCAGTTGATCCACTAGCAGGTTTTATGAAAATATGGAGTGACCAGATCAGATACATCGGCGTTGGCGCTATGGTCATCGGTGGTTTATGGACCATATTTACCTTAAGATCAAACCTTGCAAGCGGGATAAAAGAGGCGATAGCCGGGATAAGAGGTGGTCAAGTAGAAGAAAAGAAAAGAACAGATAAGGATCTAAGTTTTAAAAGAGTATTTTTAATAATAGGTTTGTTAGTTATACCAATATTTCTCATATATTACTGG
>QMST01000009.1 GCA_003649745.1 Thermoplasmata archaeon
AGTTTAACATGTTCACCTTTGAACATTATATATGGTGTTAGTATGCCAAAAAATATTGTGAGTAATGTTCCTATAAGCCAGAATATTTCTGCTATTTCCATGTTTTTACCAATTACAATAAAATCTGCTGCTAAAACAAGCATACCTATTGCTATTGTAGCGTAGAAGTTTGAAAGCACAGGTTGCTCCAAATCATTCAATGCCTCTTTTCTGAAGAATATCCACCTGAGACTCCATGGGATCAATAAAACAAAGAAAAGGATGATATTGAAGTAAAATAAGATATAAGCCAAGTTTTTCAGAAGAGGAATATACTGGGAGTAGAATAAACTGGTTATAGCTAGTATTCCTGTTCCCATAACACTTGCGAACCATGATGGCGCAAAATTTTTGATTATTTCACATTTACATCCAATTTCTTCTAGCATCTTCTATACCATTTCAAAAAATTTTGAAATACTGAATACAAATACGTTATATAAAGATTATTATTTCAAAAAAAATTTGAAATGATAACTTATTTTTAAGGAATAAACAGTTAGAACACGCTGGGGGCAGGATTTGAACCTGCGTGAGCATAAAGCTCAGTAGCTCTCGAGGCTACCGCCTTGGTCCTGACTCGGCCACCCCAGCAATCATGGATTTATTCAAAAATTTAATCAAAGTCTTTTTTATTATAGTATCGGTTTCATGAGAATAAAAGTAGCATTGTACCCAGAAAAAAACAATTCAGACCTGGAAATCAAAAGTGAAAATGCAACAGTACTAGATGTGTTAACAAAATTAAACATCAAACCAGATACTGTGATAGTTATGAGAGACAGCAAACCAATTCCAGTTGACGATAATATAAATGATGGGGATAAACTTAAAATAATAAAGGTTGCATCTGGTGGCTAAAATTAGTGCTCCCGTGGTGTAGTCCGGCCAATCATCACGGCCTCTCGAGCCGTAGACCCGGGTTCAAATCCCGGCGGGAGCATCATCTATCTTTGCCAGTTTTAAAATATAATAAAATCTTATTAAACCCCTTTTCAATACCTACTTTTGTGAAAAAATTTTCCAATCCAAGGATAGACTCATCTTGCTATATTGCGCCATCTGCTGTTGTTATAGGTGATGTAATCATAGAAAAAGATTGCAGTATATGGCCAAACGCTGTTATTCGTGGAGATGAAAATGTAATAAGAATTAGAGAAAAATCAAACATTCAAGATTGTTGTGTTATTCATACTGATAGAGAACATGCTGTTATTATTGGAAAATTTGTTACCTTAGGACATGGTGCAATAGTGCATGGAGCAAACATCGAGGACGAATGCATAATAGGAATGCATGCTACTATCCTCAATGGTGCCAAAATAGGAAAGGGGTCAATAATAGGGGCAAATGCTTTGGTTACAGAAGATATGGAGGTACCTGAAAATAGCTTAGTTGTTGGTATACCTGGTAAAGTCATCAAAAATAGTAAAGAATTTAGAGAAATCGCAAAAAGGAATGCTGAAGAGTATTTAGAAATAGCAAAATATTATAAGGAGAAAGTTTAGAAAATTAGATTACACTATCATTCTCTACATCTTCAATAAAGCATGTTTTTCCAGAGGTTAAATAGTCTCCTAGAATTTTGACTGCATCATTTGGATTTATCTGACAGATTGGATCAATTCTATTTTTTTCCTTCAATTTAGAAAAACAGTTAAAAATTTCTTGCATCTTTTTATCTACTGTCTCAGCTGCTTCAAGCTCGTTCTCATAAAAAGATGTAAAATCTATCTCTTGATTTTCTGTTTTTAAAACACCTGGGCATCTTCTTGAAGATAGATATTTCATTTTAGTATCCTTTATATTTTTTATTATAGGGAAGGCCCTGCAAACAAGGGGTTTAAATTCTTCGACTAGGCAAATATGATCATCATTTTTTTTGAGAAAGGGACAAACTTTATGTCCTAATGTCCAACAGAGAATAATCGCATTTTCACTTATCCTATCTATTACAAAAAACAGGGGTACTGGGTGGAAATCTATACCATATTTATCTGCGAATTCTCTAAGTTTCTTAAACTCATCATTAAAAAGTAGAATACCTATCTTGCTTTTTTTCGCTCCTAGATATAGGCCTTTTTTAGCTAGTTTCTCTCCTATTGTTTTCTGATCTATATTTACATTAGAAAAATTTGTATTTTTACAGCATAGAGCGCAACGTAGGCATTCAAATTTTTTGTTCATTATCCAAGATTGTGAGAAAAGTTAGCTTTTTATATCTTTTTGCTTGACATTACTAGTTTTCCTTGCTTCACACCTTTCATAGATTTTAATTTATCTGCTAGTCTTATTATCTCAGATGGTTTTCCCTCTACGACTAGGACCTCTAGACAGCTTTCTTCATCTATGTGAACATGTGTTGTAGAAACTATGTTCTCATGATGTTTATGCTGGATATCTAACAACTTGTTTGGTATGTTTCCCACATTGTGATCAAATATAATTGTTATCGTTCCTGCAACCTCCTTCTCTTTGTCCTTCCATTCCTCCTCTATCAGGTTGTCTCTTATAAGGTCTCTAATAGCCTCTGATCTATTGAAATATCCTTTTTTATGTATAACCTTATCAAATTTTTTTAATAACTCAGAGTCAATGGATACACCAAATCTTATGATTTTTTTCATTTACGAAAAAACAAGATATTGTTAATTTTTAAAAAGTTTGTTAAAATAGAAAATCTTTTAATTATCCAAATGTTGTGGTAACACAAAAATTATAAAAAGTGCTACCAAATGGAGGTGAAGAAGGGTTAAATGGCTTGTTTTCTTGTACCTGGAGCTGAAGCGGTTGTGACAACTGTTATACAAAAGGCAGTAGGTAAGGAAAAAGCAGAGAAATGGAAGCTAAGATGGCTGAACACGATGCTTTGGGGTGGAGTTATACTGCTAGCAATTGAGCACATATGGCATGGAGAGGTTGTCCCCTGGCCGCCATTCTTAACTGCTATGAGCAACCCTGCAGATATTGCACCGATGCTTCATGAGATGGCAACAGTTGGCACCGCGATGGCAATAACTATAACAATAACATGGGGCATCTTGGTTGCATTAGCCACAATACTGCCAGAGAAAATCGCATTGAAAAAGAGAAAAACATCAGGAGCATAAGTTTCAGGTTAAAAGGTGTGAAATTATGTGGCTTGTAATAGTTTCCTTTGCAGCAGCGATTGTAACTGCTCTTTGGTATGCGATAGATGATGATGGTAAATACAAATTGAGTTTTTTGAGCCTGGTGCTTTGGGGTACAACAATAATGGTATTTGTCGATCACCTGATTGGCTACCTAGCAGAAGGCGGTGAATTCCTTGAAATCACTGGAGATGCAGCATTGTTGGGGATAGTGTTGATAATTGTTGCACTTGTAATCTGGGAGATAGTTTTACTGGTTTACGACCCAAAGAGGAAACTGCTAGATATAAAAACTCATTAAAAAACCTCTCCCCCCTCCTTTTTAATATATCTTATAGTCTTTTTTGGATTGATTTTTTCGTAATATTTTAAATACAAATTTTGTATTACGCAAGATTGGAGGCTAATCATTCTGGTAGATAGCTTTACTCTGCTGTTGATTACTGGTGGAGCGAGTGCTATTGCATTTTATATGGCCTGGAGTATTGGTTCCAATGATGTTGCTAATTCTATGGCGACTGCTGTTGGTGCTAAGGCTATAACATTTAGACAGGCTGTCCTGATAGCTGGTGTTTTAAATTTTGTTGGTGCAGTGTTTGTTGGTTCACATGTAACCGAGACAATAAGGGGGAATATTGTTAAACCATCAACTATATCTGATCCCCATGCCTTGCTTCTTGGTTTTATTGCATCTCTTCTAGCAGCGGCGATATGGGTTACGCTTTCCACATGGAAAGAAATGCCTATTTCCACTACCCATTCAGTGGTTGGAGCACTTGTTGGTTTTGGTTTAATTGCAAGTGGGGCACAGAGTATAAACTGGTTTAAACTTGGACAGGTTGCATCTAGCTGGGTGCTTTCGCCAATAGTTGGTTGTATAATTGCATTTCTAGTTTTTAGGATAATAGTGAAACTTATTTTTGATAAGGCTAAACCAGTGGAGTCTGCGAAAATAGTTGGACCAGGTATAATCGGTGTAACCGCGTTCATGATAGTATCCTCATTACTTATGAAAACACCACTTGGGGAAAAAATAGGGGTAACCACTGATTTAACAGTGTTCACAACCTCTATTTTTGTTGGTATAATTGTGGCTTTGATTTCTATGTTTTTACTTCGTAATATCAGGGCGAAATCTGCAGAGGATTATGATACAGTAGAACGGATTTTTAGAAGATTACAGATTGTTACATCTTGTTATGTTGCTTTTTCTCATGGTGCCAATGATATAGCAAACGCGATTGGTCCTGTTGCTGGTATTATACCACTTGCAAGCGGGCAGGGATTTAGCTCCACTGCTCCTGTACCGGTTTGGCTTCTTGCTTTGGGAGGCTTTGGGATAGCAGTAGGTTGTCTAACTTGGGGTCACAAGGTTATGCGAACCTTGGGTTATAGGATAACCACGTTAACCAATACAAGGGGTTTTTCTGTGGATTTTGGCGCAGCAACTACTGTGCTTATAGCATCAAAGCTTGGTCTACCAATATCCACATCTCATACAGTGGTTGGAGCGGTTATAGGTGTAGGACTTGCACGAGGTCTTGCTGCGGTAGACCTTGGTATAATTAAGAAGATAATAGTATCTTGGCTGTTAACTGTGCCTGTTGCGGCTGGCACGTCAGCATTGATATTCCTGTTGCTAAAATTAATAATATAGAAAAGAATATATGGATTGGAAAAAGAGAGAGGTGAAAAATAAGAGTGGAGAAAGAAGTTGAGCATTTTAGAGCGCCAATAAAAGACGTGGTTAGGAGAAAATCACCATTTGATGGTCTTCTAGAGCACATGAGAATAGTTAAGAAATGTGTTTCACTTTTAGGGGAGGGTTTAACAAAATATATAGATGGAGATTATGAAAATTTCTCAAAACTTGCAAAAAAAGTATCTGAGTTAGAGCATGATGCAGATTTAATAAAAGGGAATATAAGAGCTCATCTTCCAAAGAATATTTTCATGCCTGTAGACAAGGGTGAGTTCCTTTGGTTGCTAAGAGAGCAGGATGCAATACTTGATCACGCAGAAAACCTGGTGGAAATGCTTGATATGAGGCGTACAAAGATTCCAAAGGAGTTGAGAGATGATTTTAAAAAACATGTAAACCTTGTTGTATCTACTGTGGAGGCTATGGAGAAGGCTGTAGAAAATGTCAAGGATCTATTGGAAACTAGTTTTATAAGGAGGGAGAGAGAGCAAACAAAGAAATTTATACATGAGGTACATAACAGGGAGTGGCAGGCAGATAAGGCTAAGTATACTATAACAAAAAACATTTATAAACTTGAGAAAAAACTTAAACCAATGGATATATATCATTTGTTGAAGATAGCTGATTGGATTGATGACATCGCGGATCATGCAGAAAACGTGGCAGACTGGCTAAGAGCAATGATTGCAAGATAAAAAATATTATTTTTTTATTCTTTTTCTTTTAGCCCTATCTTGTTTGCGAGAAACTTTTTGATCTCATCAGGGTTTGTTTTGTCTATGCCAAAATATTCTGGGAAGAAGCTAGATGTTGTAAGTATTTCTGTTGTTCCATGTTTTTTTGAGCTAACCAGTTTTTTTTCTACCAATGTGTCTACATGTTCGTATATTTTTTGTCCGAGCATGCGGCGTAGATTTGATTGTTTTATAGGTTGGTGATATGCTATTAACGCGAGTGTTTTAAGAACATCTGTTGGTATCTCTGGCTTGGCAATGGTTCTCGCATGTTCTACATAGTTTGTTTTCAACTGCATAGCATATTTTCTACCAGCTTTTACTATTTCTATTGCTCTTTTTTCATTTTTATTATATTCTTCTATCAGGTCTTCTATTGCTTTTAGTATTTTTTTTTCACTGAGACCGGTTATGTTTTTGATTTCATTAACTGATATTGCTCTGCCTGCGGAGAAAAGCGCGGTTTCTACAAGTTGTCTTTCATCCTTGGCTACCATATTTTTTAGCTCACCTTTTTCCTTAGATATATCTCACCATATGGGAATCTCCTTTGGTATATACGAATCTTGTTATCATAGGCTAGGAATAATACTGATATCAGGGTTTTTATGAAATCCTCTTTATCACCTGGTTTGTATAGTTTTCTTAGAGGTATTGCTTTTCCATTTAACTGTCTAATCTTATTCCATACTTTTTTAATATCTTCTTCGATGGTTTCTTCATGGACTCTGCCTTTCATTCGTTCCATAGCGAGTTTCTCTAGTTTCTCTCTTTCCTTTCTTCTAAGTTTCTCTAAAAGCTGATGTTTTTCTGCTTCTTTTCTAGCTTGGTCAAATGCATCAATAAGTTCCATCAAAGTGACTCTTCTTTCTGCTTTGCGTCTGACAGGTTCTATAAATGGAATGTTTTCCCTAGTGATCTTTTTTGTATATCCAAAATCATTGTCTAAACCCCATTCATCAAACAATGGTATCTCATCCCAGCTGAATAATTCTGGTTTGGTCTCTCTTGTTTTTTCTAGGTGTTCTACTAGTTGATCACTTTGCAATTTTAGTACTTTCCATGCCATGTATATTATTTTTCCAGCTGTTACAAGATCAATTTTTTCTTCTTTCGCCCTTTTTAAATATAGTGTTGAGAATTTCACGAGGTCTATGTTCCATGGGTCAAGATGTTGTTTTATCACTAGTTCGAAGGCTATTGCTATAGATTTATCAAATGGGTCATATATGGATATATGTGAGCCTTCCTTGGATTGTTTAACAATCTCGATATACTTGTCAATCTTTGAAATATCTATGATTTCATCTGCCAATGCTTTGTGAAATAGCAGATGATTTATTATCTCATTATCTACATCCATCTCTTCCACACAGCTAGTTTTTTATGGTGTTGGTGTAGCACCAATTTTTTCTTTGATTGATTCAAGATCAATGTTTCCTATCATTTGAGAGACTCCATCTTCTCTCAATGTCACACCATAAACGTGATCCGCCTCTTTCAGCGTGGGTCTTCTAAGTGTTACAACAATAAACTGGGCATGATTTGAGTTTTCTTTTATCATACGAGATACTGCCTCAGCGTTTATGCTGTCTAAAAACATGTCAACTTCGTCTAGCACATAAAATGGACTGGGATCATAGTTTTGTAAGGCAAAGATAAGGGCGAGTGATGCAATTGTTTTTTCACCACCTGATAGGGCATTGAGGTTCAAAATTTTTTTACCACGTGGTTTTGCCTTGATGGTCAGCCCTGCGCTAAATGGGTCCTCTGGGTTTTCTAATGTTAGTTCAGCCTCTCCACCCTCTGACAAACGTGAGTATATCTCTTTGAAATTGTTGTTTATTTCTTCAAAAACCTCATAAAACCTATCTCTTTTTTTCTTAGTTATCTCCTTCACCAGGTTTATCAGTTTTTTCTTTTGCTCCTTTAGATGTTTAACATCTTCCTCTAATTTTTCCTTTCGTTTTACCTGATGATCATATTCCTCTAGGGCTCTCATGTTAACTGGTTCTAACTCTTTCATGTTTTCCTCTGTTAGCTTTACTTTTTCATTTAACACGTCTAAATCTGGTAAATCCTCTTTTTCATCTATATGATGACCATATCTCTTTGTTTCTTCTTCAAGCTCCTTCAAAGCAGTTTCTAAAGTAGGCAGTCTATAGTTTGCTCTAGAAATAAGATCAACATATGATTCTATCCTAGTAGCTATCTTATCAAGCTCATTCTCATATGTAATACATTTCTTGTAAAGCTCATCTCTTTTCCTAGTATATTCTTGTATTTTGCTTGAAATTTGGGACTCTGCTCTGAGAAGTGTTTCTACTTTTTCCTTGTTTTTCTCATACTCTTTTTTAAGATTTTTTATGTTTTTCCTATGCTCCTCCATTGTCTCCATTGTTTTCTTTATCTTCTCTTCTAATTCTTTTCTTCTTTCATCTAGCATTTCAATTTGTCTGTTAATGGTCTCCTTTTCAGAGTTTAGTTTCATCAGTTTCTCTTTTGATGTTAAAACCTCTTCTTCCAGCTCTTTTGCTTTATCTGCAAGTTCTTTCCCGGTAAACTTAAACAAAAGCCTAGCTTTTTCCTCTTTTAATCTGTTAAGCTCGCTTATCTCCTCTATGCATTTCTCGATTTCTCTTTCTATCTCTATTAGCTTTTGTTTTTCTTCCTTTCTCTCCCGGTTTATATCTTCTAACTTTTTATTTATAACAGTTAATTTTCCCTCAAATTCTTTTCTTCTTATCTCTAGATCTTCAAATTTGCCTGGGTCCTCTGCTAGTGAGTTGAATTTTTTTAAATCCTCCTCGATTTTCCTTATTTCTTCTCTAATTCTGGTCAGCTCATCATTTGTGAGATCAAGACTGTTTACAACCTCTCTTATTTTATTTGATAGCTCATCTAATTTGCTTCTATCGAAATTTGAAAATAATGGTGACATGTTTTTTTTATCAATTCGTCCACCGGTTATTGCACCTGTGGATTCTATTAGATCTCCATCTAAATCTACGAGTCTTACACCACCCATTAATTTCCTAGCTGTGTCAAGGTCTTCTACAATTACAGTATCCCCAAATACATACCAGAATGCATTGTAGTATTCTTTTTTGAAATCAATTAGGTCAATAGCAAAACCAAGTGCTTTTTCATCTCTTACAGCAAGCAGGGCTTTCCCACGTGGTTTACCAGATATCATTTTGTTTAAGGGTAGAAAAGTCGCTCTCCCGATTTTTTTTCTCTTAAGATAGGTTATAGCCTGAGCAGCAACATCATCATTGTCAACAATAATTGCCTGTAACCTCTGACCACCAGCTACCCGTATAGCAACCTCATATTTTTTGTCAACCTTCGCTAGTTCAGCAACAGTGCCATGTACACCCCTTAGCTCCCTGGAGTCTCTTGCAGCAAGTATCTCTCTAACCGCGGCGTTATATCCTTTTTCAATAGATTCTATAGCCTCACATTCAGCTTTTAAATGGGCGTATTCTCTTTGTAATCCCCTGAGAATATTTTCTAAATCTTTAACTTGTTCAGCTAATTCTGCTTCTTTTCTTTTTTTATCAGATAATTCTTTTTCCAGTTTTTCTTTCTTGGTTTTTACATCTTTTTTCTCTTTTCTTATCTCATTAACCTGCCACTCTATGTCTTTTAGCTCAAACTCATATGTTCTCTTACTCTCTTCTAATTCTGCTATTTGTGTATCAATGCTCTCCAGATTTTTCTCAAGTCTATCTTTTTCTAGATTCAAAGAATGAAGTTTATTTTGCATCTCATTGTACTTGTCTCTTAGAGTTGCTAATTCTCTTGATAGCTCCAAAGTGTTTTTATCAGAATTTGATATAATATCCTTAATCTCTGTTAGTTCTTTTTCTTTTTCTCCTAGATTTTTCTCTGTAGATTCTATATTTTTTAAGATGTCTGACCTGTTTTTCTTGATTTTTGAAATATTGTTAAGCAACTTTTGAAGAGTATTTTCTAGCTCTTTTTTCTCCTCTGACAGATCTGTTATTTCTGCTTTTGAGTAATTGATCTTTTCCTCTATTTTTACAATCTCAGTCCTTAGAGATTCTATATCTTTTTTTATCTTGCTAGATTCTTCTCCATCAGTGGTGGTAACCTTTTCTTCTATTTTTGTCAATTCATCTTTTATCTTTTTATATTTGTTTGCAATTTCTTCTCTTTTTTCTTCTAGTCTTTTCTTTTCCTTCTCATATGTCTCAATTTGTTTTTGTATCTCTGAGATCTGCGCCTTGATATCTAATTTCTTTTTAACTGCTATTTTAGATTTTAGAGAATATAATTCCTCTTGTAGCTCTTTATATCTAAAAGCCTCATCTCTATCTTTTTTCAAACTGTTGATTTGTTTGTTTATCTCACCGAGGATAATGTTTATCCTTTTTATGTTATCCTCAACTTGTTCTCTTTCTCTTTCTGCTTTTTCAATATCTGCATCAAAATTGCTTATGCCTGCTATGTCATCAATGATTTTTCTTCGCTCTATACTACTTGTTTCAATTATACTGGTTATATCACCTTGTTTTACCAGGTTGTATTTCTCCCCGGAGATTCTAGCATAGGTTAAAAGATTGGTGAAATCATTAAAAGATGCTGGTTTGCCATTTATGTAAAAGTAGCTATAATAGTTG
>QMST01000010.1 GCA_003649745.1 Thermoplasmata archaeon
ATCTGGATATTTTACCTCTGGTTTTTCTTCATCATCATAATAAACATAATATTTCTCTTTTCCATCGGCAAACTCGGGGATTAGAAAAACCAGGCTGCAACTACTAATATGTGAGTTATCAGTATGATCTAGATTATAGATCTGGGACTCTAGCTCATACCATCTGTTATCATGCAAACATACAACCCTGATGGAATGTTTTTTTTCATTTTCCGCCCAACAAGGGTTATCAAAACTTATCTTGATATCAATGGGTTGAAACTTCGACTCATCCAGACCTGTATCAATTGGAATACTTATTTCTTGTCTAAAAGACCAATCATCATTCCATGATGAAAAACTTGTTCCAGATGTTGATATTATAGGCAAAAGAATGATGCCAAGCACAGTTATAGAGGCAACTGCTTTTGTAACCATTACTACCCCCAGAGTAGGATTTTTATATAATATTTTATACAATTTATTTTTTATTTAAACTTTGCTAAAATTATCATGATTGCAAAAACGATATAAAAGATAAAATTCATATATACCAAAACAATATTATTCTTAATAAAAATATAAAAAATGTGGTGATTAGATGGAGTTCAAAGACAAGGTAATTCTAATTTCTGGCGCCACTGGTGGAATGGGTAGGGAAATAGCTAAATTATTAGCTAAAGAAGGTTGCCATTTAGCTCTTCTCGCTAGAAATGAAGACAAACTAAAAGCACTTGTAGATGAGCTGAAGAGTGAAAAAGCAGATTGTTTATCTATAAGATGTGATGTTAAAAACAAAAATGAGATTAAAAATGCTGTTGAATCTACTAAAAAGAGATTTGGAAGAATAGATATAGCTATCTTAACCGCTGGTGTTCTAATACCAAATCCTGTGGAGGATTTTAAAAGCTCTATAATAAAAGATACAATGGACATAAATTTTATGGCAAACATCTATTTTTTAGAATATCTTCTACCCATAATGAAAAAACAAAAAAACGGTATTATAGCAGCAGTTTCTACATTGCCTGACAAAAGAGGTGTTCCTGGTTGGGGTGCATATGGGGCAAGTAAAGCAGCGTTGAGTCTCTTTTTAGAAAGTCTAAGGGCAGAGGTTTTACAAAAATATGGTATAAAGATTATTACGATTAAACCAGGGTCTGTTAAAACACAAATGATAGAAAAATATCCTAGACATGGTGCAATAGAAGCAAAAGATGCAGCTAGAATAATTGTAAATGGTATTAGAAATGGTAAAAAAATTATAGAATTTCCGTTTTCCCAGGTTTTGATCATCAAATTAACAAATTTATTCCCAGTATGGGTATATGATAGAATTCCGATACATTTGCAAAAAGGAGAGGGTTATCCGGAGGTTGAAGAAAAATAGGTGTTTCAAACAAAAAGTTGTTAGAGGATAAGAAAAGAGTGGTAAAATGAATCCGTTCCTTAACCCGGTAACGTCTTTTAAGATAGTTAGAAGGTATTTGACAGATCCGGATAGGATAAAAAAGTATGATGTTGAAAAAATAAAAAAATATAGGGATAGGGCGTTTAAAAAGATAGTAAGATACGCATATACAGTTCCATTGTATCATGATAAATACAAAAAAGCTGGTGTTCATCCGAATGATATCATGGGAGTAAAAGATATTGTAAAATTACCTTTTATTACGAAAGATGATCTCAGAGATAATTTCCCTGATAGAATTATACCTGTTGGCTATAATAAGGATAAGGCACATATTGTTTGCACTGGTGGTACTACTGGAAAACCTGTTTCTATATATGTTGATTTCCTCACTATGGCCCAAGCGAGCATTAATGTGCTTAGAGAGTTGAGATTTTTTGGTTTTAGTTGGAATAAGTCTCGTATAGTACAAATTGGTAATCAATCTCAATATAGAATAGATCTAGTGGTAGAGAGAAATTTTTTATCACATGTAAGATCGCTTTTCTCCATGGAAAATTTCCTTAATATGGATGTAAATGAACCCATTAAGGAAATTATGAATAAACTTGACAAATTTAAACCAGAGTTAATTTTAACTTATCCTGCTATTCATCAATATCTGGCTTATCTAAAAAGAAAAGGATATGGTGAAAATGTCAATCCACGGCTTTTATGGACAGGCGGTGCTATGCTAGATGATTATACTCGGAGATATGTTGAGGATGCTTTTAGATGCAGGTTATTAAATGTATATTCTTCTGTTGAGGCACAATCAAATATAGCTTTTGAATGTTTAGAAAGGACTTGGCATATTAATTTGGATCTCTTTCATGTTGAGGCTATAGATGAGGATGGTGAATTAGTCTCACCAGGTGAAAGAGGGCATATTGTGATAACAAGACTATGGGGGAGAGGAACCCCTATCATTAGATATACTGGCATGGATGATTGGGTAAGAATTTTGTCAGATGAAAAATGTAGTTGTGGACTTAGAACACCTGTACTGATAAACGGGGTTGAAGGAAGAGCAAGAGCCAATATTGTACTACCCAATGGGAAGATATTCCCTCCTGGTGCATTTTGTTTTATCTCCTCAGTTCTTCATAAGCTTAACACGTTTAAGGTTAGACAGTATCAGATAGTGCAGAGGAAAATAGATGAGATTGAAGTTTTATTGGTTATTGACGATGATCTAAGAGATGTTGGTCCGTCGGTTGAGCTGATATCTAAAAAAATAAAAGAAACCTATCAGGAAAAGGTGGGGCCAGGTGTAAATATAATTGTTAAAGAGGTTGATGAAATCAAAAATGATAAAAACCCTAATAAGCCTCCACCAATTGTTGTTTCATATGTGAAACCTGAGGATGTAATCAGGTTGCTTGATAGACAAAACAAATGATAATATAGAAAAATTAATATATTAATATTGGTGTTTAAAATAAATTTGTATAGGTGAAAAATTTGAGTATGAAAATATTATTGGTAATGCCGCATCCACTGAGAAGGAGAAGAGGTATTTTGGATAGGTTTTCTTATCCATCTCTAACATTGCAGCAGATAGCAGGTATAACACCAAGACATCACTCGGTTACAATTGTTGATGAGCGATATGAGGATATTGATTTTAACAAACATTATGATCTCGTTGGCATATCCTGTCTAACATATAATGCTATAAGAGGCTATGAGGTTGCAGATGAGTTTAGAAGACGTGGGATACCAGTTGTTTTTGGTGGATACCATGCCTCGACAGTTCCTCATGAGGTTAAGCAGCATGCAGATGCAGTAGTAATAGGAGAAGCAGAGCTAACCTGGCCAAAGCTTCTAGAGGATTTGGAAAGAGGAGAGTTAAAACCATTTTATATAGCTGGTAAACTGGTGGAACCAGAGCTTATACCACCAGCTAGGCATGATATAGGCGTGTATACTGTCATGGAGGCTATTCAGGCATCTCGTGGATGTCCAACCGGATGTGAATTTTGTGCAATGCAAAAGGTTGAAGGACCACGTTTCAGAGGGAGACCAGTGGATAATGTAATAGAGGAAATGAAGATGATAAAATCAAAAACCATATTTTTTGCAGATGCATCATTGACTATAAGCCCACCATACACAAAATCTCTTTTTAAGAAAATGGCATCGCTTAATAAAAAATTCCATTGTTTTGGAAACATCAATGTTTTAGCCAGGGACGACGAGTTTCTAAGACTTGCAAGTGAGGCTGGTGTGGATAGATGGTATGTTGGCATAGAGTCTATAACCCAGGAAAATATAGATTTATCTGGTAAGAGAACAAACAAGGTTGAAAACTATCATAAGGCTATAGAGAAGATAAGAGACCATGGTATGACAGTAACAGGTTTTTTCATGTTTGGTTTCGACAATGACACTCCAGGTATATTTGAAAAAACCTTACAGTTCATGCTGAAATTGGATTTAGATGGTATATCCTTTAGTGTTTTAACCCCATATCCTGGTACAAGACTGGCGGAGAGACTAGAAAGAGAGGGCAGGATCACCTCTAAAGATTGGTCTAGATATGATGAGGGAAATGTGAACTTTATCCCAAAGAAAATGACCCAGGAAGAACTTTATTATGGTATTAGAAAAATAGCACGTGAATATTTCAAATATAGAAATATAATAAAAAGATGTTTTGGATCATTCAAAGGAAATGGGTTAAGAGATTTCAGACAATTTGCTGTGAGACTAGGTGAAAACCTTTCCTCACGCTGGTATTATTTACATGATAAGCTTAGTGATAGCTCAGCTAAGTTTTAGAGTTATCTTCCAATTGTTCCAACCTCTCCACAGCTAGGGCATTTATATTCTTTATCTAACCGAGGTGATAGTATTTCAAATATATGCCCGCATTTTTTGCATTTTAATTTCATCTTTTGTATGGTTGAAAAAACTGGTATTTCATGGGTTTTTCTCTTAAACCTTGTTTTGATTATGCTCATTAGGCCAATTGATAACATTATAATAGAGAATACCCAGGAGAGGAGGAAGAGATACCAATATTTATGATTTTTTACCGACCACCCAGACCCTGTGAATGGAAGCCTATAATAGTAAACAATTATAGAGACAAACAATATTGCAACCCCTGAGAAGAGATACAGTAGAGAAACAAGTTTTCTTGTTTTTATTATTTCTTCCAAAATATCATTTCCTCCACCTTCTACCATGTTTTATCTCTCCCACTTAAATATATTATTTTCTGATTAATAAAATTTTGGTATAAATCAAAGTTTTTAAAAAATAAAACCATTTTCCAAGACGAGTTTTTAGAGAGTGGTGATGTGCAAATGTTTAAGGTTTTTGTGACAAGGAGGATACCAGAGGAGGGTTTAAAGCTTCTTGAAAAACATTGTGAGGTCTATGTAAACCCTTATGACCGGGTGTTGACAAAAAAAGAGATAATTTCTAATTTAAAAGATAAGGATGGTTTACTCTGTCTTTTAACTGATAAAATCGATAGGGATGTAATATATTCTAATCCTAGGTTGAAGGCTATATCTAACTATGCAGCTGGATATGACAATGTAGATGTAAAAGCAGCAACAGAGAAAGGGGTACCTGTTACAAACACTCCAGATGTGTTAACAGAGACAACCGCTGAGCTAGCTTGGTCTTTACTTTTTGCAGTTGCAAGAAGAATCGTCGAAGGGGATAAGTTTACAAGAGATGGAAAGTTCAAAGGTTGGGCTCCTCTATTAATGCTTGGGCAGGATATCTCAGGAAAAACCCTTGGCATAATTGGAGCTGGTAGGATTGGAACTGCTTTTGCACTCAAAAGTAAGGGTTTCAATATGGAGGTGTTATATATAGGTAGAAGAAGAAACAAAATTTTAGAAAAGGAACTCGATGCCAAAAAAGTTGATTTACATACATTACTAAAAAATGCTGATTTTATATCACTACATGTTCCTCTTACACCTGAAACAAGGCATTTAATTGGTGAAAAAGAGCTTAGAATGATGAAAAAAAATGCTATACTAATAAACACATCCCGTGGTGCTGTGGTAAATGAAAAAGCATTGATCAAGGCATTGAAAAATAAGTGGATATTTGGCGCTGGTCTTGATGTCTATGAGAACGAACCATGTGTTAGTGAAGAACTCATTGAAATGGATAATGTTGTTTTGGAACCTCATATAGGATCTGCTACTTTGGAAACTCGTACTAGAATGGCTATAATGGCAGCGGAGAACCTAATTGCCTCTTTAAAGGGTGAAAAACCTAGAAATTGTGTTAACCCAGAGGTTTTTTCAACAGGTTAGTCCCAAGGTTCAGTGAAATCTCTATCTCTAAGCTGTTTTCCATCTACCCAGATTTTTATCCTGACATGGCATTTTCCAAAATAGCTAGACCAAGATACTGCTAGATCTCTGAGATGATGAATTGGAATCAAGCCAAAGTTTATATTCCACACTTGCGGTGAATCATCTTTTAAATCCCATATTCCATCTCCGTCAAAGTCATTGAATCTTTTTATTTCCACTCTGTGCCTGCCAAATCCTATAACCCATATATCCAGAGTGTAACCACCTGATCCAGCATCAGTGCCTTTTTCCCATATACATCTTAGAAATACTATAGCTGGTAGTGAGGCAACCATTGGATTAGAAACATGTGATTTTTCTGTTTTTACAATTTTTCCACTAAACAAGGGCAAAGGGGTTATTACTAGGGAAAAAACAATAAGTAGGATTAAGGTTTTTTTAACTCTCATCAAAATATAAAAGAGAATCTTAAATATATAAGTTTTTTTATAGAAAGATGTTTTTTAGAGGGTGAAAACCCATATTTCTGGTTCATCTGGTAGCTCGTTTTTCTCGATTTCTATCTCGTTTCCAACATTTAGTATTTTATAGGTGTTCTTTTCTAAAAATGGTTCTACACCTGAGATGGGTAGTGAGAGACCAGGTATTTTGAAATGCATGGGTATGATGATTTTTGGTTTTATCATGTTTGCTACCTTCCACGCTCCCTCTGCATCTAAGGTAAAAGTACCCCCTACTGGTATGAACAATACATCAACTTTTCCTATTTTATCTATGGTTTCCTGGTCAGGTATACATCCGAGATCTCCAAGATGGCAGAATGTTATGTCATCGATTTTAAACTTGTAAATTGTGTTTTTTCCTCTTTTTGCACCTTTTGCATCATCATGATATGAGCCTATACCCTCGATTTCTATCCCTAGAATCCTTTTTTTTCCCTCTTCAGAGTTTATTATCCTGCTGTCCTCTTTCTCCACGGTTTTAGCACTATTGTGATCATAGTGGTTGTGTGATATCAGGATAACATCTCCTTTTGTACTGGGTGTTGGGATACCTATGGAGCTTCCATCATGGGGATCTGTAACCAGCTTAACATTATTTGTTATTTCGAAACATGCATGACCATGCCATCTTATTTGTAGCATTTTTTCTCCTCCCTCCATAAAAAAATTAGAAATCGGTAGTTTTAAAATAAAGCAAAAATTGGTATAAATAAGTTGCGAAAAATCTTAGTTTATCTCTTTTATCGCATCATCTGACATCTTGTTTGACACCCATGCTATTGCCCTCCTGAGCATCCACCAGTTATAATCAAAAGATGTTTCATCTCCACCAACCCATAGATACCATTTGCCTCTCCAGCTAACTCCTTCTTTTATATTGTCTCTAGGGCTGCTGCTAATGTTTAACCAGGTGCTATATTCTGGGTGGGGGCCAAACAGCACCACCTTACCATTTCCATAACTGGTTGCTATAACAGCGTATTCCCCTTTTTGATGTGTTTTTACTTTCCCCCCACCAAATAGTAGCTGTCTATGAATAGGTGCGACCTCTGATGGTTCCTCTGCATATGTTGCAAGTACTTTTATTTCACCAAAAAGTGGGTTATTCCTTACACTGTTTGGATCATATAGGCTAGGGCTAGCCCACCATCTAATGCTACGGTTTTCCCCATAGTGACCAAAAAATATTGGGTTACCAGAGTTTTTTATTGATATTTTTATAGGTATACCAAAACCAATTCTGGTGAAAAGATATTGTGATATATACTGACCCTCGTTAAGAACATCTACATCAGCTTTAATGTTAACAAAACCTATACTCTGAACTAGGGGCCAAAAAATAATAGGGTTTTGCGAGGCTATGGTTGATCCACCACAGGTGCCAACATAACCACCACCATCTGCTATAAACTCTCTTATGTTTCTTTTCCATCTCCCAAGATAAAAAACATTATCTTTGATACTTTGTGGATAATAAATAACCCCACCAGGAACCTCAAAAACATCATAACCATCTAACCTCCCCATTATAATATCCTGGAAGTCTAATAAATTTACATTAAAAACATAAGATATGTTTTTGTGGCTAAATGAAAAATTATCAAGCATATTTTTTGTTATACGAACCAGAGGCTCTTTTGCATCATAAACAGCTATTTTCAAAATTACCCTATTATTTTTGAAGGTTTTACTAACTATGGTTACATGATAAGCTGAGCTTATGTTAGCCAGTAGAAACATAGCGATTAGGATATAGAATATTTTTTTCTTCATCATTATCCATCCTCCCCTCATTAAATTTTTTATATTCTCATCCAGCTAACACGGATATATCCAATGTGTTTATTGTTTATTATCGCAAAAACCATTTCTTTCTTTACTGAATGCGCTAATCTAACACTTTTGCTTAAAAAAGACCATGTGGTCACAAAATCCTCATTAACCACATCTACAAGATACTCTGCATGATGTAAATCTGGATCATTTTTGTATACCCTAAAATGTGTTCCAAATTTAAAACCAGTTTTTATTATCAAACCCCGTTCTTTGAGATCTCTATAGACTCGTAATCTGTAATCTATATCTGGCTGCGTCTTTCTCGCTAGCTTAATAAACTCTTTAAACCTGATTTTTTTATCTTCCTTTGGATCTATTATATCAATTATTTTTTTCTCCAAGAGATATGCTGCTTCAATGAAGGATAACTGTGTCCCTTCTGAAAATGTTTTTCCAAAAAACTCTTTTTCCAGAAGCTCTTTTGCACAATTTTTTTCAAAGATTGCAACTCTGTCACCTAAAAGTATACCCTCTCCTCTGGGAAAAACATTTTTTCGTATACCTCCTTTCAAATTTATATCTGAGAAACTGTAATATGTGATATCTCCTTCTTCATCTACAATTGCAGCCAAAAAAATATTTGATCCTTTTAAAAAACTCAGGATTTTCCTCATACTAAGTTCATCTCTCTCAGAGGATATAGTTATATACTGATTTTTTATTTGTTTCCCCTTTATTTTAAAGTCAAACAAACTGTCTTCTAATATCTCCAGGAGATATCCTCTTTTTCTTAGGTCTCTAAATACAAGATATTTTATTTCAAATCTTGGATGGGTTTTTATACAGTGTTCAAAAAAAGACTGGAAATCCATGTTTTCCAAGCCTATCTTTTTGTTCTCTAACAGGTAAGCAGCTTCTAATGGTTTAAGTCTTAGATTTCCATTTTTATCCAGTTTTCCAAAACCACTTTTTGAATATAACCTGTTTGACAGATTTGATTTTTTAAGCAGTATCTTCCTATTAGACTCTAGCTTAGCAATCATTGGTTTTACCATCAATATTTTCTACCCTGGTTTTTATAAAACTCTCTCACACTTCTAGGTAGATACTCAAGGTTCTCTCTCCTTTTTCTATTGGATATCCTATCTATCATTATACCAAGGAATAAGCCTATTAGTACCGTGGCCGAGGCTATGAGCAGCATATAGTAAAACAGCATGAGAGTATTCTTGCTTATCTCACCTGATATTATTACTCTTTTTGACACTGGTGGTATTCCAACATAGATGGATTTCTTCTCTGAAGATGGTTTCACTATTAATCTAAGTGCACCAGCGATTATGTTTGAGTATTTGTAGTATATTATTGCATTGTAGGTTGACTCATTTGATAGGGTTTCAGCGTATTCGTAGTAGCTAACCGCTAGTATTGGCTCGATCCCTAGTTTTCTGCTTTCAATTATTGCACTGTTTGCAGCATCTTTTGCCCTATTTAGTTTATCTTTGTCCACACCCTCTACTATCTCCAGTGCCAGATTAGCCTTGGAAAGGGCTTCTAAAGCCTCAAACAGGGCTGATGCGGGATAATCGTTTATTTCTTTTTTTGCTTTCCCAAGTAGGCTGTTTGCATCATTTACTAAATCAGATGTTTTTCCCATTTCTTGTAGTATTATAGAGGAATAAACCACTGCTTGCTGAGCTGATTCTATGTATTTCTCTCCTACATCACCTAGTATTTCATTTGTTACATTCCCATATTTTTTAAATCCTTTTGAAATGTTCACCCACCAGCCAACGCTTTTCGCTCTTTCAGTTGCATATGCTAACTTGTACAAGGCGTTGAGGTAATCTCCGTTTTCATAGCTTTTAATCGCTGA
>QMST01000011.1 GCA_003649745.1 Thermoplasmata archaeon
AATAAAAATAAACTGGTAACAAACCTGATGCAAAAATGTAGATAAATACTCAATCAATTTGTAAAATCCCTCTTTGTATTATCGAAAAAATTTGAGGAGGAGACTATCGCAAAATGATAAAAATGAAAGATAATGGATTTAGACCCCAACAAATGAGTGTAACCTTAGAACCCACTTTGCAGGAGGATGCAACTGACCTCACATTGTTTGTAAGAACATCTGATGAAGAAATCAAAAAATGGGATAGAAACAAGATAACAGAGGCTTTGCTTAGAGAGACAGATATAAGCGAGGATGCCGCAAGAATCATTGCTAGAGAGGTGGAAAAGCTAATATTTAGTCTTAACATAGAAAACGTTACAGCACCTCTTATAAGAGAATTAACAAATGCAAAACTCATTGAATATGGTCTGGAGCATATAAGGAGACAACATACTCGTCTAGGTGTACCATTATACGATGCCAGGGAAATAATTATCAATCACAACAAAGAAAATGCTAATGTCCCACATGGACCAGAGGCTACAAATCTAACCTTAGCTGAGAGGATAAAGAAAGAATTTGCATTAATAGAAGTTTTTTCCCAGGATGTAGCAGATGCACATATGAGAGGAGACATCCATCTCCATGATCTTGGTATGATAGACCGGCCGTATTGCTCTGGTCAAAACATTGAGTATGTTAAAAAATTCGGTTTGAACCTACCCAATGCAATATCTATCGCTAGGCCTGCAAAACACCCAGAGGTTTTAATAGAACAGATAATAAAATTTTCAGCAGCATTGCAAGGTACTTTTGCAGGGGCTATAGGATGGGATGCTTTTAATATCTTCATAGCTCCTTATCTCATCGGCGTAGATGATACAAGAATGAAACAACTTGCGCAGATACTAATATATGAGTTTGCCCAACAGGCTGTTGCCCGAGGTGGACAGAGCATTTTCAGTGATATAAACCTGTATTGGGAATGCCCTAAGCATTTTGAAGATGTACCAGCAATAGGCCCAGGTGGGAAACCAACAGGCAATACCTACTCAGATTACATGGAAGAGGCACAGAGATTCCTCAAAGCTCTTTTCGAGGTATACTATGATGGCGACGCCCTAGGTAGACCATTTTTCTTCCCAAAACCAAATGTGCATATAACAGAGAAATTCTTTACAACAGAGGGTCATGATAACTTTTTATATCTCATAAGCAAGGTAGCATCTGAGAAGGGAAACACCTATTATGTATTTGACAGAGGAGACACAGCCAAGATAAGTGAATGTTGTAGACTTGCTTTTCAACTGAGGGAATCAGATCTAGAAGATGCAAAACAACCATGGAAGATGAGATACTCAGCTATGCAAAATGTAACAGTTAACCTACCAAGAATAGCATATGAGGCAAAAGGAGATGATACAAAGCTATTTGAAATTCTTAGAGAGAGGGTTGAGCTGGTAGCAAAGGCACATTTACAAAAAAAAGCTTTTATAAGCAAACTATTAAACCTTGGTAAAAACGGCCCATTGGCATTACTTGCTATGGAGTTAGACGGTGAACCCTACTATAGAATGCAGAGAGCAACATTTTTACTTGGCATGCTAGGTTTAAATGAGATGGTGCAGGCGCATACTGGGCAGGAGCTACATGAATCAAATGATGCATTTTTCTTTGGCTTAAAAGTGATATCCACGATGAAAAAATTAGCTGATGAGATGGAGGAAAAATATGGTATTCACATGCCCCTAGAACAGACCCCTGCTGAGTCCACAGCATACAGACTAGCTATGTTAGATATGAAACATTATCCACTTCAAGCCTCAGCAGTTGTTAAAGGTGATAAAAGCAGAGGTGAGATATACTACACAAATTCTACGTATATGAACATCTCTGTCCCCATAAGTTCAATTGAACGAGTTAAAAAAGATGGGAAAATTCATCCTTTAATAGAAGCAGGCGCGCTTACCCATGTATGGCTTGGTGAACATAAACCAGCACCTGAATCAATTGCAAACTTTGTTGAGAAAACATTTAAAAACACACAAAACGCGCAAATAGCCTTCTCACCAGAGTTCACATCCTGCTTAGACTGTGGAAGAGTAGTTAGAGGTTTAAATGAAAAATGTGTCTACTGTGGATCAGATAACATAGAAGGAATCACTAGGGTAACAGGTTTCTTCTCAAAGATAAACTCTTGGAACAAGGGAAAACTAGGTGAACTAAGAGACAGATACAGAGATAAAGCAATATAACCAACCTATAAGGTGGGAGATAAATGTTTAACATAAAAGGATTTATCAAAACATCTCTAGTAGACTGGGATGGAAAGATAACATCAGTGGTTTTTTTACCACATTGCAATTTTAGATGCCCTTTCTGTCATAACAAAGACATTGTATTGAACCCAAATGAGTTCGAAAACATCTCCATAGAAGGGATAGATTCTTTTCTCCTCGAAAATAGAGATTTTATTGATGGCGTTGTCATCACAGGTGGCGAACCCACACTACATGAGAACTTGCCAGATTTATGTAGACATTTTAAAAAGTTGGGTCTACTGGTAAAACTAGATACAAATGGGTCAAACCCAGAGATGCTCAGATATCTTATAAAGCAAAAGCTCGTTGATTATGTAGCCATGGACATCAAAGCACCCATAAGCGATGCTAAAAAATATCATATTTCAGCTGGATTAGATAACCTAGATATAGAGAAAATTAAAAAAAGCATTGATATACTAAAAAATACTAATATTGAGTCTGAATTCAGAACAACAATTGTACCAGGCTTACACACAGTGGAAGATGTTATAGAGATTTCCAAATCTATTGGTAAGGAGAGCAGATTTATCCTGCAGAATTTCAGTCCAAAAAATACACTAGATGATAAGTTTACTGGAATAAAACCTTATCAGCGAGAAGAGTTAGAAAAAATGGCGATGGCTGCTAAGAAATATGTGGATAATGTAAAGGTGCGCGGCTAACAAAGGTTTAAATAATGGTTTGTTATTGCATTATTTTAAAATTTTTATACCCAAAGTATATACATTATAAGTTACATTAGGAGTATAAATAAGAATAAAGGCATAAATATTATATTGGAAAAGTGAGGTGAAAAAAATATATGCAACCAAATGTGGCATATGATAGGGCAATAACCGTGTTCTCACCAGATGGTAGATTGTTCCAGGTGGAATACGCCAGAGAGGCTGTTAAAAGAGGAACCACGACTGTTGGTTTGAAATATAAGAATGGTGCGGTTTTAATTGTTGATAAAAGAATCACATCACATCTCATAGAACCACAGTCTATAGAGAAAATATTTGAGATAGATGATCACGTTGGATGTGCGAGCTCTGGTTTAGTTGCAGATGCACGTGTTTTGATAGATAGAGCTAGACTGGATGCACAGATAAACGAGATTACATATAACGAGAAAATACAAGTTAAAACGCTGGTGAAGAAAATTTGTGATTTTAAACAAACCTATACACAATATGGTGGCGTTAGACCCTTTGGTACAGCCTTACTTGTCGCAGGTATAGATGACACTGGTCCTAGATTGTTTGCAACAGATCCATCTGGTGCATTGATGGAATACAAGGCAAGTAGCGAGGGTGCTGGTAGAGATGCTGCTATGGCTTATTTCGAGAAACATTACAAAGAAAACATGAGCAGAGATGAGGCAATAATTTTAGGGATAAAAGCGCTCAGTCAAGGTAATAATGGAAAAGTAAATCCTGAGGCAATAGAGATAGGTTTAGTTGAAAAGGGTGTGAAATTTCATAAGCTTCCTCCTGAAGAAACATTAGAATATGTGAAGAAGGCGTTAGGAGGAAAATAAGTTGGTTAGCTTAGAAGACGCGGTTATAGCTCGTCTCAAAGAGGGAGAAAACAGGTTTGAAATATTGGTTGACCCTAAAGCTGCTGCTGATCTGATAGATGGCAAAGAGGTGGATATACTTAGTAGTCTAGCTATTGATGCGGTTTTTAAAGATGCTAAGAAGGGAGAGCATGCACCTGAGGAGTTGCTTGAGAAAAAATTTGGAACAACAGATATAATAGAGATTGCGAAAAAAATTATTTTAAAAGGAGAGATTCAGCTTACAATTGAACAGAGAAGAGAAATGCAGGAGAGAAAAAGGAAGAAGATAATAGATTTTATTGTTAAGAACTCCATGGATCCCCGGACAAAACTGCCACATCCTAGGCAGAGAATAGAGCTTGCAATCAAAGAAGCAGGTGTTCATATTGACCCATTTAAACCAGTTGACCAGCAGGTTAACAATGTGATAGAAGCGTTAAGACCATTAATTCCTATATCAATTGAACAGGTTAAAATAGCTGTAAAGATACCAGCGCAATTCACTGGTAAGGCCTATGGTGTTGTGAGAAACTTGGGAAAACTTTTAAAAGAGGAATGGCAACCTGATGGATCCTGGCTTGGAGTGATCCAGATACCGGCTGGTATGCAACTTGAGTTTTATGACAAATTAAACGATCTCACCAAGGGAAATGTTGAGACAAAGATTTTAAAATAAAAAATAGTTAATGATTTATATAATTCTAAACATTATAAGAGTGGGTTTTACATGGAAGAACAACCTAAAATAGCAATACCCAGCATGGTAGTTGGTGATGCAAAAAGATTCAGACCAGGCAGGGGAACATTTGAGAAAGGTGGAAAGATATATTCAACACGATTAGGTTTAATAAATAAGCAAGCTAATTTTATCAACATCGTGCCCCTAAGTGGGGTGTATGATCCTATACCAGGTGACACCATTATTGGGATAATAGAAGATATCTCGCAGACTAATTGGCTTGTTAACATAAACGCACCCTACCCTGCTGTTTTACATGTCAACGAGGTACCCTGGCATGTTGAGCTCGGTGAAACAAGCAAATATCTTAAATATGCTGATGCCATCCTAGCTAAGATACTACTAGTTGATGAGACTAAAAAAATAATACTCACCATGAAAGAAAGAGGTCTGCATAAACTAAATGGCGGTCAGATTATAGAGATCCAGCCAATAAAGGTTCCAAGAGTCATTGGGAAAAAAGGAACTATGATTTCCATGATAAAAAAATACACTGGTTGCAGGATAATAGTAGGGCAAAATGGTAGAATATGGATTGATGGAAACACTGATGGAGTGGAAAAAGCAACAAGGGCTATACGGAAGATAGAGGCTGAGGCTCACACCAAAGGGTTAACTATTAGGATTGAAAAATTATTAAAAAATAGGAGATAGAAAACTATGGGTATGAAAAAACCAGAAGATGTTATACTTTTCAAAAACAACAAGCGGATTGACGGGAGAAAACCAGATGAACTGAGACCAATAAAAATAGAAGCTGGTGTTCTCTACAGGGCAGACGGGTCAGCATATGTGGAATGGGGTGGCAACAAGATACTCGCCGCGGTATATGGTCCTAGAGAGGCTTTGCCGAAACATATACAGGATCCACGAAAAGCAATTGTGAACGCTCGTTACAACATGGCTGCTTTTAGTGTGGAGGACAGAAAGAGACCAGGACCTGATAGGAGAAGCATAGAAATCTCCAAGGTTATCTCAGAGGCCCTGGAGAGAGTGATACTAACAGAGCAGTTTCCCAGGGCTAGCATAGATGTTAACATAGAAGTATTGGATGCTGATGCTGGCACTAGATGCGCTGGATTAACAGCTGCAGGCGTAGCCTTGGCAGATGCGGGTATACCAATGCGTGATATACCTGTCGCATGCGCAGCGGGAAAAGTAGAGGGAAAAGTAATACTAGATTTGTGTAAAGAAGAAGATAATTATGGAGATGCTGATATGCCAGTTGCTATAGCGCCTCTAACAGATGAGATACTACTCCTTCAGATGGATGGTCATCTAACCTATGAAGAGTTTGAAAAAGCATTGGATCTTGCTATAAAAGGCTGCCATATTGTCTCAGAACTACAGAAAAAAGCATTACTGAAGAAATATGAGAGAGTTCTGGAGGTTGAATAAAACATATGTCATCATCTGTTGTACCCTCAATTAAAAAAGATTTCATCTACAAACTAATCTCCGAGGGAAAAAGAATCGATGGAAGAGCCTTTGACGAGTACCGATCGATAAAAATCGAAACAGGTTTGATTCGCAAGGCAGAAGGATCAGCCAAGGTGAAAATAGGAAACACCCAGGTGCTTGTGGGTATAAAAATGGATGTTGGTGAACCCTATCCTGATTCACCAGATATGGGTGTTCTTACCACAAGCGCGGAATTAATACCATTGGCATCGCCAGATTTCGAAGCAGGACCACCAGGTAAAGAAGCCATAGAGCTGGCGAGGGTTGTAGACCGTGGTATAAGAGAATCAGAAATAATACAACTTGACAAGCTGTGCATAGAACCTGGTGAAAAAGTATGGATCATGTTTATAGACATACATGTCCTAGATCAAGATGGCAACCTATTCGATGCATCTCTATTAGCCTCTCTTGCAGCATTGTACACATCCACTGTACCCGCGGAGAGATTTGAACTAGGGGAAAACTTCAAACTACCCTTATCCAAAGACCCACCTATATCATGTACATCGGTTAAACTAAACAATGCTATAGTAATCGACCCTGTTCTCGATGAGGAAGAAATAGCAGATGCAAGATTAACCGTTGCAACTGATAAAAAAGGAGACATCAGAGCCATGCAAAAAGGTTTATCAGGTAGTTTCACCATAGAAGAAGTGAAAAAGATTATAAAAGCATCTATTATTAACGGAAAGAAACTAAGAGAGGTTTTAAACAAAAGCATAAGAGGATGAACATAAAACATGGCAAGAAGAACAAAAAAGGTAGGACTAACAGGTCGTTTCCAAAGTAGATATGGTTTATACATTAGAAAACGAGTTAAAAACATAGAGGAAATCGAAAAAGCATATCATGTATGCCCAAACTGTGGTCAGAAAAAGGTAAAAAGAATAAGCACTGCGATATGGCAATGCAGAAAATGCGGGACAAAATTTGCTGGAGGAGCATATGTACCAAGAACAGACATGGGTAGGATCATAGACCGAGTGCTAAGAGGTGAAATATCAGTTGAGGAGACACCTGAGAGAACCCTTGAAGAAGAAGAGGGTGAAGGTGAAGAGACATGACAGGTTATAAATGTGGTTTATGTAAGAAAGAAGTAAAATTTGATGTAAGAAACATAGGTATGCAATGTCCCCACTGTGGAAGCAAAGTATTTTATAAAGAGAGACCAACTATAGCGAAGAGAATAGAAGCCAGATAGAAGATGCATAAAGCTGAATTTGTTTTAGAGTTTGAAACTGAAAAAGAAGCTAAGATCATTTTTAATTCACTTTATCCTGAAATAAAACACAGGATACCAAAAACCATGGTAGAGACAAAATTATCAAAAAGCAAAATATTTCTCACCATCTGTGCAAATACTACTAGCTCATTAAGAGCAGCATGTAACTCCTACCTGAGATGGATAAAAACAGCTGTAGATGTGAAAGATAAAATTTCAAAATAATCATTAATTTTATCTACCTTGTTCTCTATTACAAGTTTCTATGACGGGGAAGGATAAGCCAATCTTGTTTAGTCTCGAAAACTGTGAAAGATGTGAGTTTATAAAGAAAAGAATACCCGAGGGCTTAGATATAGAGATAAAGACATATCCACATGAGTTTAAAAATTGGACTGTGGATCAAATTGCAGAGGCAACCTATTATGAGGTTTACTCTGATCTGCAGAACACTGCACCTATCCTGTTACTCCCGGACGGTACAAAGCTAAAAAGTGTGATAGAAATAAAAAACAAATTAGAGGAGTTTAAAAAATAGCTAAACCTCTATTGTCTCTTCTCTTTCTGCTCCTACGGAAACTATTTTTATCGGGGTGTTGAGACTTTTTTCTATAAACCTGAGATATTCCCAGGCTTCCCTGGGTAGGTCAGAAATTTTTTTGCTGTTCTTATCTATACAATCCCAGCCTTTAAACTCTTTATAAACTGGTTTACATTTCCCTAATATGCTTACATTTGATGGGAAGTTCTCAAACTTTTTATTTCCATATAAATAATGTGTGCAAACTTTTATAGTTTTTAATCCATCTAACACATCTAGCTTTGTTATAGCTAGTTTATCTATACCAGATATTCTACATGTGTATCTTAAAACCACTAGATCCAGCCAACCACATCTTCTAGGTCGATTTGTAGTGGTTCCAAATTCTCCACCTTTTTCCTGTAAATGTTTACCTGTCTCATCTTTTAGCTCTGTAACCATTGGTCCACTGCCAACCCGTGTGGTATATGCTTTTACTACACCTATTATCTCATCTATCTGCTTTGGTGAAATCCCTGATCCAGTACATGCTCCTCCTGCAACCGTGTTTGATGAGGTAACATAGGGGTAGGTTCCAAAATCTATGTCAAGCATGCTCCCCTGAGCCCCCTCTAATAAAATATTTCTTTTTTCTGCGATTGCTTTTTGTAATTCTAACGATGTGTCTGTTACAAATGGTTTTAATTTTTGACCATATCCTGTATATTTTTCAAGAATTTCTCTAGTATCTAGTTTTTCTTCAAATCCATAGAGTTCCAAAATCTTTTGTTTTAGAGGCACTAAAACCTTTAGTTTTTCTTCTAAGACATTCTTGTCCAGGAGATCGTTTATTCTTATTCCTCGTCTTGCTATTTTATCACTATAGCATGGGCCAATACCTTTTTTTGTAGTCCCAATACTTTTTTTGCCAAGATATTTCTCCTCGGCACCATCCAGTAGTTTGTGATATGGCATGATTACATTTGCTCTGTCACTAATAAGAATCCTTGGTTTAATCCCATTGTTCTCCAGTTTTTCCATTTCCTGCAGTAAAACCTCTGGATCAACAACAACACCATTTCCTATCACTCCTGTTTTTCCTCTTATCACACCAGATGGAATCAAATGAAGCTTATACACCTTGCTCCCAACTTTTATGGTATGCCCAGCATTATTCCCACCTTGGAATCTTACCACATAATCTGATTTTTCAGCATAATAATCTACTATTTTTCCCTTTCCCTCATCTCCCCACTGTGTTCCAATTATTAGGGTAACAGTCAAATTTATCACCTCACTAGAAATTGAGGAACTAATAGATAAAGGTAATTATTTTTTAACAACAAGCTGAAGTATATAAAAATCAACTAAAAATGTGGGAATTTATACGATTTTACCCTCTCATAATATACTTATGGATTATAAAGGATGGTATTAACCATGTTGGAAACCAGTATAAAGCTGAGGATATTATGAAAGGTGCAATAGTTTC
>QMST01000012.1 GCA_003649745.1 Thermoplasmata archaeon
AACCAAAGTTTAGTAAAAATGAGATTAGAAAATTTTTTCTTTCTTTTCTAAAATCTAATTGGCTGATTTTCACATTGGTTAGAGAAAGTATCATGGCAATCATTAATGCGACAGTTGAGATCTCACTTGTATATCCTGGAAAACCACCTGTGACCAATCCTAGTATCATCCCAACTAGGATGAAAAAAGTAAGGCTTGAGAAAACAGCTTTTATTTTAGAAGACAACCTCATGGTTTTAACATAGGTATAAAAACCTGTCTATATTTATTAATTGTTTTTTCTAACTTGATCTGAATAGTTTTATAAACCCCTTGTTAAATTCTGTTTCTAGGGTGATGAGTTTGATAGGTTCTTTGCCAAAGGAGGTTCTAGACAGCATTTTAGAGACCATACCAGTTGAGTTTTCTGTTTTGGACATCAATGATAAGGTTATCGCCTGGAATAAACATGATACAAGGATGTTCAGGAGACCAGTTGGTGTTATAGGTAGAGATGTCCGTAATTGTCATCCAAAGAAGAGCTTAGACAAAGTAGAAAAAATTTTGAAGGAGATGAAAGAGGGAAAAAGAGACAAGGCAAGGTTTTGGATAGATCTAAAAAGAAACAATGAGAAGAGAAAAATCTTGATAGAGTATTATGCCCTCAGGGATGAAAATGGTAAATACCTTGGTTGTTTAGAAGCCACGCAGGATATAACAGAGATTCAATCATTGAAAGGAGAGAAAAGGCTTTTAGATTAAAAAACAAGGGTTGGGTGTTTGCAAAATATATGGTGGGTATGACGATATCAGAAAAAATATTGGCAAAATCCGCAGGTAAAAATAGGGTTGAGCCAGGGGAAATAATAGATGCTAATGTAGATATGGCGATGAGTCATGATAACGCAGCATTGGTTTCAAAGGTTTTCAATGAAATCGGTGTTAAAAAAGTTTGGAATAGAGACAAGATAGTGATTATACTTGATCACAGGGTTCCTGCTAATAATATAAAAGCAGCAGAGGCTCATAAAAAAATTAGAGAGTTCATCCGAGATCAGGGTATAAGATATTTCTATGATGCTGGTGAGGGTATCTGTCATCAGGTTATGATAGAAAAAGGTCATGCGCGACCAGGTATGCTGGTTGTGGGAACTGATTCACATACAACAACATATGGTGCTATAGGAGCATTTTCCACTGGTATAGGGGCAACTGAGATGGCAGCTGTCTGGGCAACTGGTAAACTATGGTTGAAAGTCCCAGAGACTATTAAGATAAATATCACTGGAGATCCTCCTAATCTAATAACCTCGAAGGATATCATATTGTATATTGTTGGTGAGATAAGATCTGATGGTGCAAATTACAAGGCAATGGAGTTTTATGGTGAGACAATAGATAAGATGAGCATAGAGAGCAGGTTGACTATATCAAATCAGAGTATGGAGGCTGGTGCCAAGGCAGCTATTATTCCACCTGATGAGAAGACAATAGAGTATGTTAAATCAAGAACTAAGGAACCCTTTGAGATTATAAGATCAGATGATGATGCAAACTATGAAAAAACATTGAGTTTTGATGTTTCAAACTTGGAGCCAATGGTGGCATGTCCTCATACTGTGGATAATGTGAAACCAGTTAGAGAAGTCGCGAGGCTAAGCATTGATCAAGCTGTTCTTGGATCTTGTACAAACGGGCGACTAGAGGATTTAGAACTTGCAGCTAAGATAATAGATGGAAAAAACATACATAAAGATGTGCGGTTGATAGTTGTCCCAGCATCCAGAGAGATATATCTAAAAGCTATAGAAAAAGGAGTTATTCAAAAACTAGTTAAAGCAGGTGCTATAATAATCAATCCAGGATGTGGACCCTGCCTAGGTGCGCACCAAGGCATACTTGCCAGTGGAGAACGCGCTATAACATCAACCAATAGAAACTTTAAAGGAAGAATGGGATCCCCAGATTCAGAGGTTTATCTTGCCTCGCCAGCTACAGTTGCTGCATCATCTATAAAAGGAGAGATCACAGATCCAAGGGATATCTAAACAATTTTTTCTAGCATCATATCCAATAACAATCTTTTCCTAACCTCTCTGGATATGTTTTCATCAGATAGTTTTTCAGCTAGTTTTAGTGCAAACAACATAGCAGTCGCTGGTCCCCTGCTTGTTATAATATTTTCATCATCTACAACAAGAGCATCCTCCACTTTAGCTCCACCTCTTATAAGCTCATCTTCCATACCTGGGTAAACAGTTGCTTTTCTACCATTTAAGATACCCGCCGTTGCTAGTACTGTAGGAGCTGCGCAAATAGCTGCGACTATTTTACCTCTGTCAAAGGCTTTTTTCACCAGGTTTATCACTCTCTCATCATCCCTCAAGTTTAAGTAACCAGGAGCGCCTCCTGGCAAAACTATTGCATCATACTCATCCACGTTTACAATATCAATCCCTTTATCAGGCAAAACCCTAATCTTATGAGACCCAGCTATAGCCTCATTCTCTGTTCCAACAACGTCTACATCAACATTACATCTTCTCAGCACATCTACCACTGTTAAAGCTTCTATCTCTTCAAATCCTGATGTGAGTATAACAGCTGCCCTACTCATAGCTCTCCTTCACCTCCCTCTTCTAAATAAGTTTTTTAAATCCTATTTGATTTTAAAATTTTTATGGAAGAAATAAACATAAGATCCAGCAGAAGAGAAGAGCTAATCGATATTACATCTAAAATCCAAGAGGTAATAGGAAGAAATAGTGTTGAAAATGGTTTTGTAATAATCTACGTGCCTCATACCACAGCAGCTGTTACAATAAATGAGGGAGCAGATCCTGATGTCCAAAGAGATATTATAAATACTCTGCATAGGTTGATTCCAAAAAATGATAACTACCAGCATTTAGAAGGAAACAGCGATGCGCATATCAAATCCTCTATACTTGGGTCGAGTGTAACTGTCCTTATAAAAAATAAAAAACTGGTTCTGGGGACATGGCAGAAAATATTTTTTTATGAGGGAGATGGACCACGGATTAGAAAAATATTTGTAAACATTTTTTCAAATGGTGAGGAGACATGATTTACTATATTCATGGTTATCTCTCCAGTCCCAATAGTGAAAAAGGTAAACTCCTTAAAGAGAAACTAGGGGTGATCCCAATTAAATACAGGGATTGTAAACCAGAGGAGCTGGTTATAAGGGAGTGTATAGATCGGATTAAATCAGTGGTTTCAAATGATAAAAACATTGTGTTAATAGGATCATCCCTTGGTGGTTATCTAGCTGCTGAGACTGCTTTTGAGTTGAAGATAGACAAGCTTATCCTGCTGAACCCTGCGATTGTACCACCTGATGCAAACACAGAGGATATAGATTTACCTGCGAGAATACTGGAGGAGATGAAAGATGAGAGATTGCTGAGTACAAAGATACCCTCAGATCTTACAATATTGATGGCTACGGAGGATGAGGTAATTCCTAAAGATTGGATTCTAAATTTTGCAATGGCACAAGAATCAAAAGTAATGTTTTCCAAAGATGATCATAGATTTAGTAGAAACATGATAAGACTGCCAGAGATTATCTCAAAAATCATGGAATGTTTTTGATAAAAAAGTTTTAAACCCTTTAGAGGTTTACTCTTCTAATGGTTGACATGATAAAAGGAAAGGCTTTGAAATATGGAGATGATGTAAACACTGATGTGATATTCCCTGGTAGGTATCTGGCTTTAACAGAGCCGGAGGAAATAGCTGCTCATGCTATGGAAGATTTAGATCCAGATTTTCTAAAAAAACTAGAAAGAGGTGACATCATAGTCGCTGGTAAAAACTTTGGATGTGGCTCCTCGAGAGAACAGGCTGCTATTGCCTTAAAATATGCAGGTGTTGGCGCTATAGTTGCTAAATCATTTGCGAGGATATTTTATAGAAATGCGATAAATCAGGGTATACCAGTGGTGGAATGTCCTGAGGGCGCTGAGGCTATTGAGGATGGAGATGAAATAGAAATTGATTTAGACCGTGGGGTACTAGTGGATAAAAGCACTGGGGAAACATTTAATTTTAAACCATTGCCAGAGTTTATTCAAAACATATTGTCCAAAGGTGGTCTTTTACCATTTTTAAAGCAACTGTTAAAAACCAGATAACAAATATATAGAACATTTTTATACAATTAGAAATATTTATATATTGAAAAAACATTTTTATTAAATAATGAAAATAAAAACATTTCTTATAGCCACCATATTTACCACAATCACCCTAACAATAAGCTTAAGTGGATGCATAGAAGACCAAGTCACCGTATCAATCGCATGTTGGAACCTACAAGTCTTTGGCCCATCAAAAGCATCAAATGAAACACTACTAGAATATTACGCTGACAAATTAGATGACTATGATATTTCTATTGTACAAGAGATAAGAGACAAAAGCGGCGAGGCAATACAAAAACTCGCAGAAAAACTACCAGGCTACAACTATATAATTAGCAAAAGAGCAGGTAGAACACAAAGTAAAGAACAATACGCAATATTCTATGACTACAAGGTCAACCTAGTAGACTATTATGATTGGACACCATGGTTACAAGACGAGTTCGAAAGACCACCACTAGAAGCAACATTCACCGTCAAAAACTGGACATTCACCATTTATACCATCCACACAAAACCATCTGATGTATACAATGAGCTCACAAATTTAGAAAAACTTGTTGACGAACCAGATAGCGACACAATCATAATAGGAGATCTAAACGCAGATGGAAATTACTATGATGAGAATAACATACAACATTTTGTCAACTGGCATTGGGTGATCACAAATGATGTTGATACAACAGTAGGCGCAAGCGACAACACCTACGATAGAATAATTATAAATGATTATGCATACAACAACTACTTATACGCTGGCGTAATGGATGATGTAACCAAAGAACAAAGCGATCATTACCTCATATACGCTGTATTCACCGCTGAAGAACCATAAAAAAACCAGGGCTCTATACTCTTCTTTTTTCTTTTTATGCGATAACTTTATCAATTAGCAGATTACTTAATATACTATTTCTAGATTACAAATACTGAATTCACCTAGTTTGAGGAGGTAAAAAAATGGACAGATTAGATCTATCTAAACTCCGCTATGGGACAGAGCTAGTCAAAAGAGGCTTTGCTAGAATGCAAAAAGGAGGCGTTATCATGGATGTCACCAATGCGGAACAGGCAATAATAGCTGAGGAAGCAGGAGCAGTAGCAGTTATGGCCCTGGAAAGGGTACCAGCAGACATTAGAGCAGCTGGAGGAGTAGCTAGAATGGCTGATCCATCAAAAATAGAGGAAATAATGAACTCAGTAAGCATACCAGTAATGGCAAAATGCAGAATAGGACATTTCGTCGAAGCACAGGCTTTAGAGGCACTAGGTGTAGACATGATAGATGAATCAGAGGTTTTAACACCAGCAGATCCCTATTATCACATTGATAAAAGAAAGTTTAAAGTACCATTTGTATGTGGCTGCAGAAACCTTGGAGAAGCAATTCGAAGAATATGGGAGGGAGCTGCAATGATCAGAACCAAGGGAGAAGCAGGAACCGGAAACGTGATAGAAGCCATAAGACACCAGAGAATGGTAACAATCATGATAAAAAGATTAAAAAACATGAATGAAAACCAGCTTAGAAACCTTGCAGAGCAGTACTCACAGAGCTACCTAAGACTACTAAAAGAGGTGTTTAAACAAGAAAAATTTGAAGATGACACCATCGTTTACGAAGAATACACATATAAAGAGGTAAAAGATGGAATTTTTGAAGTTTTAAAAGAAGTAAAGAAATTACAGAGACTACCCGTGGTTAACTTTGCAGCAGGAGGCATAGCAACACCTGCAGATGCCGCGGCTATGATGCAACTCGGAAGCGATGGCGTATTTGTTGGATCAGGAATTTTTAAATCCTCAAATCCAGAAACCAGAGCCAAGGCAATAGTAGAAGCTGTTTTACATTATGATGAACCAGAGATCATAGCCGAGGTCAGCAAAAACCTAGGAGAGGCTATGAGAGGCCTAGAAATAGAACAAATAGCTCCACAAGAAAGACTGCAAGAAAGAGGATGGTAAAAGATATAGGATGAAAATAGGAGTACTTGCCATTCAAGGAGCTATCTCTGAGCATTACTCCATGATAAAAAAAACATTTTCAGAGCTTGGCATAAATGGAGAAATCATTTTAGTAAAAAACAAAAATGATATCAAGGAGATAGATGGTTTAATAATACCTGGTGGAGAAAGCACCACTATCTCTAGACTTATGTTCAAAACAGGTATACACGAGAAAGTCTTAGAAAGAGTTGAAAACAAAGACCTATCTATAATGGGAACATGCGCAGGTTCTGTATTGCTCGCAAAAAAAATAAAAAACCAACAAAATGTTAAAACCCTGCAATTAATGGATATGGAGATAGAGAGAAACGCGTTTGGCAGGCAACGTGAATCCTTCGAGATAGATGTTGATATAAATGGTTTTGACACCCCTTTTCATGCTGTTTTTATAAGAGCACCAATAATACGTAAAACATGGGGAGACTGCAAGCCATTATCAAAAATCAACAGGGATACAATAGTTGCAGCTCATCAGGATAATCTTGTGGCTCTAGCATTCCACCCAGAATTAACAAATGATACAAGAATGCATAAATATTTCCTAAAGATAATTAAAAAATAAATATTTTTATGCTTTCATAATAGCTGCAAGGAATACTCCAAGTGCTATACCAGCGCCAACCAATGCACCAACAACCGCAACTACCCCCGTAGCCACTTGGCCAGTCCACCAAGTAACCATGGACATTCCATAGTAGAATACAAAGCCGATAATTATGCCAAGCACCACCAGTATTAAACCAACAGCTCTGCTTTTACCAGAACCAAAGTAAGCAGTGAATACACCAGCTATAAAGCTGCATATCGCAAACACTAGCGTCAGCATTCCTAAAAATGTTCCCCACAAAATACTCATTTACTAATTTTACACCTCCTTAAAATTTTGTTCCAGTTAATGTCTTGGTATCTACAACACCCTTTATAGATCTAATTTTATTTACAACAATGTTCCCTAGCGTGTCAAAGTCCGGCGCTTCAATCTTAGCTATCAAATCATATTCTCCAAAAAGTGGATGAAGCTCTACTATCTCTGGTATCTTTAAAAGAGCATTGTATACCTCATGTTCATGCGCCGGAGCTGCGCTGACAAGGACAAATCCTATTGCCATCTTTCCAAACTCACCTTAGAACCATTATATACTACACAAATATAAACTTTATCAAAAATATTACTTAGATAATTAAGAGTGGATGGGGAAGGGTCTCAGAGGTGGTGAGGAGAGACAAAAAATTCTTTCCTCCCCCATCCATTACATAAAATTAATATAAAGTATATAAATTTTATTATGATTGAACTTTCATAATTATATAACGAAAAAATAAAGCAGAAGTACATAGTTATTTTCCCATATAAAATCATTTTTTAACAAAATTTTAAATAACAATTCTCCAATACTCAGATAAATTTTCTGAACTTGTAAAGAGGGAAAAAAGCATCATGGTTGAAATAGCCCCATTTAGTGGCATATATTATAACAAGGAAAAAATAGGCAATCTCGCAAATGTGATGTCACCACCATATGATATCATATCAAGAGAAATGCAGGAACAATTATACAAAAAACACCCATACAACATTGTTAGATTAATACTTGGCAGGGAATACCCGGATGACACAAGTGATAACAACAAATATACCCGTGCCGCTAAACTTTTAAAAGAATGGTTGGAAAAAGGAATACTCATAACCTCTAAAAAACCAGCAATTTATCCTTACAAAATCGATTATGAAATCAAAGGTAGTAAAAGAACATTCAGCGGATTTTTTGTATTACTTAAATTAGATCCCACTTACAAACAAGTCAAAGCTCATGAAAGAACCCTATCAAAACCAAAGACTGATAGATTAAACTTAATGAGGACTACTAACGCAAATCTAGAGCCAATTGAACTACTGTATGTTGATGAGAAAGATGAGATAATGAAAAAAATAAATAATCATATTTCAAACATAGAGCCAAGTATAGACGTAGTTGGCTATGATGACTTTAAACACAAACTATGGGAGATAAATGATGAAAAACTGATTTCATCTATATGTGAATGGATGAAGGACAAAATACTTTTTATTGCCGATGGTCACCATAGATACCAGACAGCTATAGATTTTGCTAATAAGATACGAGAAAAGACAGGTAATAAAGATGAAAATGCTCCTTTCAATTATATAATGGTTGTTCTTGCAAACATGTTTGATAAAGGTCTTGCTATTTTACCTACACACAGGTTAATAAAAATGCAGATAGATTTGAATAAGATACTTAAGGGGATTGAAAAACATTTCAGTATAGAAGAAAAAATATTTGTTAGAGAAGATTATCGATCACGAAGTATAGAAATCATCGAAGCATTAAAGCCAAAGGATAAAGAGCACAAGTTCGCCCTTTATGATGGAAACGATAGATATTATATTTTCACATTAAAAAATGAGGATATATTAGATGAGACAATGCCGAATTATTCTGAAACATTAAGAAAACTAGATGTTACAATACTTCACAAGCTGATACTTGAACCAGTTATGGAGATAAACGAAACTAATCTCGAAGAACATGTTAAATATACTAGAGACAATGAAGAGGCTATAAAAGTAGTAGCTGAGGGTGAATTTGATTACTCATTTTTAATGAATGCCACTAAGATAGAGGAGCTAAGAGATGTAGCAAATGCAGGAGAGCATATGCCGCAGAAATCAACATATTTCTTGCCAAAAATGCTATCAGGTTTGGTCATGAGAAAGATTGAATAAAAAAACTAGATAACAGCATTAAAATACTCCCAACTTGTTTCATCTTTTTAGATGTACAAGAATAAAGATGAACTTTACAAACTAGTTAAGGATATAAAAAGCAGAGAGGATTTTGAAAAAGAAATCAAGAAATTAATTGAAAGTTATAACAATTTAATTGATGAAGATGCAGCTGCTTTGCTAATAGTTGACAAGTTAGGTAGAAATAAACAGCATATTTTAGGAATATCTGAATTAAGACCAAACATGGATTGTACTATATTTGGGAAAGTTGAAAGAATTTATCAACCAAAGAAATTTGAAAGGGGAAATAAAGTCGG
>QMST01000013.1 GCA_003649745.1 Thermoplasmata archaeon
AATGCGCCCAGTATTTTGTAAAAGTATCAAAATTCATCGATGACCTTCTCACAAAATTTTACAAAACAAGATCATTCTACAATATCAAAAACATAGAAGACCTAATAGGTCACATAGTTGTAGGTCTTGCACCACATACCTCTGCAGGAGTTGCAGCAAGAATAATAGGGTTTACTGATGCACAAGTCTGCTTTGCACACCCTTTTTATCATGCAGCGAAACGCCGTAACTGCGATGGTGACGAGGATGGATTGATGCTTCTCATGGATGCCCTGTTAAACTTTTCACATGCATATGTGCCAGATAAACGCGGTGGTCAAATGGATCTACCACTTATACTAACAACTCGTATAGACCCAGCAGAGGTAGACAAGGAGGCGCACAACCTAGACCTGCTACCGAGATACCCGCTGGAGTTTTACAAGGCAACAACAAAATATGAACACCCAAAAAACCTGGAAAAAATAATGGACATGGTTTCATCAAGATTGGGTACACCATTCCAGTATGAAAACTTTGGTTTTACACATAACACAGCAGATATCTCTAGAGGTCCACCAGCATCTGCATACAAAACATTAAAAACCATGACAGATAAGATGAACGCGCAACTCAGCCTGGCTGCAAAAATAGAAGCAGTAGACGAGGCAGATGTTGCATGTAAAGTAATAGAGCGACATTTCCTACCAGATATCCTTGGAAACCTTAGAGCATTTAGCAAGCAATCTGTACGCTGCCCCATCTGTAACACCGTCTACAGGAGAATACCCCTAAAAGGAGTCTGCACCAAATGCGGAGGAAATCTAACACTGACAGTTCATGAGAGATCAATCAAAAAATACCTTGAAATTTCAAAAATGCTCACTGAGAAATACAACCTACCAGACTATGCCTGCCAGAGAATAAAACTAGTTGAAAAATCAATAGAATCATTGTTCACAAATGATAAAGTTAAGGTCACCAAGCTAAGCGACTTTTTCTAAAAAACTGTTTTTTAACATTTTTTGGTAAGTTTCATATATAAACTATTTGTTTCCAAAAAAGGAGATAAGCGATGATATATGAGAGATTAAATCAAATAGATAGAAAGACATGGAGAAAATGGCTTTTCTACATTGATATAATAATAATCGCCATATTTGTAATATCCCTAGTTTTTCTGGTGGAGGATGCATATTTCGCTGGTTTCTACTATGGCGGTGGAAAAACATCTATAGCTCAGAAGCAACTTTGGTATGTTGCACGGGATACAGCCTTTGTTACCGCAACTTTAGCATGGTTGTTTTACAGGTTCTTTAGAAACCAGTTCTTGCTGCTTAGAAGAATATATTAGCATTTAGGGAAAATTAAATATATTTCTTATTTACTCAATGAAAAAATGGCGAAAGGTGTAGAATAGGCTGGGGGGTTAGGCGTCCCCTGTCACCGGAAATCGTCTTCAGCCGGAGCCGAAGTCAAGAGGCGGTGTTGTATGCAGCTGCTGATCCGCCTGCAGACTGTGAGACCTTGTCCTTCGGGATCGAAGGTGAAGGTAGCATGCAACTGGAGGGTTGCATGCCCTTCTTTACTGCAGGGACCAGGCCAGGCCCGGAAGGGAGCAGTCTCACTGCAGACTCTCGATGCTCGAAGGGTTAGCAGGGTTGAGAAAGCAGGTGGGCAAATCAGCATTGCTGCAATGCACATCCACTCAAGACGTTTCTACACCCGCTAAAAAAAGATTTTTAACAATTCAGATGAGGTGTATCTACATTATGCTCAGATTCAAGGGTGAAAATGAAAAAGGTAGCTCAGTAAAAATATCAGCAGTTGGAGACCTACTTCTAGATGATAACTTACAGAGAGTTGCACATCAACACATGGACAACTCTATAGAAGAACCAGATGAAAAAGTAGCAAGTGGTTATCTACATATTTTAGAACCTATTTCAAAATACATCTCCTCAGCAGACATCGCCTATGCCAATTTAGAAGTTCCCCTGGCGAGAAACTTGATAAGAAAAAGTAGATATGAAAATGGAAAACTTGTAACTATAGAGAAAAAAATAGATCCTTTTGTTCTACATGACGGAGAGGTGTACTGTGGCGAGTTCCCCTATACATTTAATGCCCATCCCGCATTTGCAGTTGCAATGAAAAAAATTGGATGGGATATAGTAAGCATTGCAAACAATCACGTTTTGGATAGATTATCAAACGGTTTAGACTTGACTATAAAGACACTTGAGGAAAACAAAATTGATTTTGTAGGCGCTATACCCTCATCAAAAATCGAAGAGGCAAAAGGAGACCCTTTTAATATAAAACCCTACATAATAAAAAAGGTGGGGGGTATTAGAATCGCATTTTTCTCAATAGCCAGGTTTACCAACCCTCATTTTTACAGGATGATTCCATCAGATAGATACAAACAGGTTTATAAGTTTACCAAATCTTTTTTCTACGGTAAAAACAATATTCCAAAGCTTATAAGATGGATAAAACAGGTGAAAAATAAAGACAATGTAGACTTGGTTATAGTAGCACCCCACTGGGGATTGGAATATGTTAATCATACGAATTTTATGCAGAGGGAATGGGGTAAATATATCTTGGAGGGTGGAGCAGATATAATACTTGGTAGTCACCCTCATGTTATACAACCTTTTGAAAAATATGTCACCAGCGATGGCAGGGAGACATTTATCGCGTATAGTTTAGGTGATTTTGTCTGTGGTTTGAGATCATTTAGGCTAAGAGCTGCTTTTATCCTCTATATAACAATTGTTAAAAATGAAAAAGGAGTTTTTATAAAAGAAGTGAGTTATCTTCCAACTATTTCGAAACTGTATCTCAAGGATGATAAAATCATTTGGGATATAAAGGTAATCCCTGTTGAGAAGGATGATAACGCAAGTGAAAAGTTAGAATATTTTAAAAAAATTCTAAAATATGACAACAGGTTGCATCTCTAACTTTTAATTGGCTTGTGAAAAAATTTATAATCAATTGGCGGTTAATATTATATTCTCTTTAGATTGGGAGGTGCTAAATAATTTGGCGAAGCTGCTTAGAGATGAGAATTTAATTTCGCTTTGGGAGAATTTCTTTTTAGATCATTATAAGACAGAGATCGAAAACATTGCTCTCTCATATCCTGAGAAAAGAAGTTTATATGTTGATTACTGGGATATCGATCGTGTTAATCCAAATCTAGCTGAGAGTCTAATAGTAAACCCTTATCATACGATTTATAATGCGGAGGAGGCGTTAAAAAATACAGAGGTATCTACTGGTGAGAGGCTTAGGTTACATTTTAGAGTGTTTAACTTGCCAGATATTAACAGGATTGGTATTAGAAAACTTAGATCTGTTCATCTGGGTAAGCTGGTGGCTATGGAGGGACTTGTAAAGAAGGTTACAGAGGTTAGACCTAAACTTCAGGTTGGTGCTTTTCAGTGTCAAAAATGTGGTGCAGTGATCAAACTGGAGCAGGAGGAGGACATAGTTAAAGAGCCTGCTGAGTGTTATGAGGATCAAGGAGGTTGCGGTAGAAGTTCTTCTTTTAAACTTTTACCAAGTTTATCAGAGTTTATAGATTTCCAAAAAATAGAGTTGCAGGAAAGCCCAGAGGGTTTGCGAGGTGGTGCTCAGCCAGAAAGGATCTCTGTTTATTTAGAGGATGACCTGGTTGGTGACATAGCACCTGGTGATAGGGTTATAGTGAATGGTATATTGCATTCTCATCAAAGGAGAAGGGGGACATATAGGCTTACTGCCTTTGATAAAATCTTGAGTGCTATTAGCATTGAAAAACAAGAGCTTGCTTTTGAAGAGGTTGAGGTTACAGATGAGGATGAAAAAGAGATATTAGAGGTGAGTAAAGATCCTAAGATATATGAGAAGATAAGAGAAAGCATAGCGCCGACTATCTACGGGATGGAAGTTGAAAAGGATGCGTTAACACTTCAACTGTTTGGTGGTGTAGCAAAAAACATGCCAGATGGAACAAGGATAAGAGGAGATATCCATGTGCTACTGGTGGGTGATCCAGGTACTGCTAAGTCTCAGATTTTAACATATATATCAAAACTTGCTCCACGTAGCATTTATGCTTCTGGTAGAGCATCATCTGCAGCTGGTCTCACAGCTGCAGCGGTTAGAGACGAGTTTGGTGAGGGGCATTGGACTCTTGAAGCTGGTGCATTGGTGTTGGCGGATATGGGAATAGCAGCTATTGATGAAATTGATAAAATGAGTGATTCTGATAGAAGCGCATTGCATCAGGCTATGGAGCAGCAGGAGATATCTGTTGCAAAAGCTGGTATTAATGCTACGTTGAAATCAAGATGTGCCTTGTTGGCTGCTGCGAACCCAAAACTAGGTAGATTTGATGAGTATTTACCTATACATGAGCAGATTAATATGCCGCCTGCTTTGTTATCCAGGTTTGATCTAATTTTTTCTATCATAGATAAGCCAAATGTTGATAGAGACTCTGATTTAGCCGCTCATATTCTAATGGCTCACAAGGCTGGGGAGGTTCATGAACATATTTCCAAGTCAAAGAAATCTTTGCATAAAAAATCAGAGGAAGAAAAGCTCATGGAGATTGTTAAACCAGTTTTTGAACCAGAGTTTCTTAGAAAATATATCGCCTATGCAAAGAGAAATGTTTTCCCAGTTATGACAGAGGAGGCTATAGAGACGATCAAAAACTATTATGTCTCATTACGTGCCTCATCAGAGGATTCCATACCATTTACACCTAGACAGTTGGAGGCTTTTGTAAGACTAGCGGAGGCAAGTGCGAGAGTAAGATTGAGTAGTAAGGTAACGGTTGAGGATGCACAGAGAGCGATTTCGATAATAGACCAGTATCTAAGAAGAGTCAGTCTTGACAGGGAAACAGGTAAGTTTGATATAGATATAATAGCCACTGGTATAAGTCATACTCAGCAGGAGAGGATGAGAACCGTTATTGACATAATTAAGAGGATTTGCGAGGAATCCAAGGATGGGAATGCAGCTCGAGTGGATGTGATAAGAGAGGCAGAGATGGCTGGTATTGAGGCAAGTAAGGCAGAGGAGATCTTGGAGAGGTTGAAACGAAATGGTCAGATATATGAACCGGTGATTGGAAAATATAAAATCACAGGTTATTAGTCCATGTAGTATTCTGGCGGGTACGGCTCTGGTTTCAAACCCTTTCTTTCTCTTATTGATCTAATGATTTTATCCTGTAGTTCCCTGGGTAGTGGTTCGAAACCAATGTTTTCTGTGTTCCAAAGTACTCTTCCACCGGTGGCAGATCTTATAGCTGATGCAAAACCAAACATTTCTGCAACAGGTGCCTTTGCCTCGATTGTGACCATGTCACCCTCGGTTTTCATGTCAAGTATAACTGCACGACGTTGGTTTAACTCCCTAGAAACGTTTCCCATTACATCTTGGGGGGTGTTGATAAAAACTTTTTGCATTGGCTCCAATATTATTGGATCTGATAGCATTATTGCACCATATATCGCGTTTTTGACAGCTGGTATAACTTGAGCTGGTCCTCTGTGAATTGCATCCTCATGTAGTTTTGCATCAACCAGTTTTACCATGACGCCTTGCAGCGGCTCGTTTGCCAAAGGTCCTTTTTTCATAGCCTCGTTGAAAGCCTCTTTTATTAACTCCCTGGTTTCGAATAAATGTTGTATACCCTTGGTTACATCGGTTAAAATGTTTAAACCTTGTATTGCAAATACTCCTTTTGCAATAATTTTATCCATGCCCAGCTCCAGAAGTTTTTTCTCTACTTCTTTCTTATATTTTTTTGCATCAGTGGGTATTTCATTGTTATATAATGCTTTTATCACATTAGCAGGGAGTGGTTCGACAACAAAATAGAATCTATTATGTTTGTTTGGTGATTTTCCCTCAAATGGATGAGGCGTAGCTCTCCCTACAGTCTCTCTGTATACCACTATTGGTTGTGAGCATACTATCTCTACCCCATAATCATTTTTGATTCTGTATTCTGTGATTTCTAGATGTAACTCTCCCATGCCTGACATTAGATGTTCACCAGTTTCCTGGTTTATCTCAACCTCTATGCTTGGGTCTGCTTTGGAAATCATTCTTAGAACCTCTATGAGCTTGGGTAAATCTTTTGTGTGTTTTGCCTCTACTGCAACTGTTACAACCGGTTCTGATACATGTACTATTCTCTCAAAAGGCTCCATATCTGGCACGTTTGTCACCGTGCTGCCAGCGATTGCATCTCGTAACCCTGTCGCTGCTACAATGTTACCAGCTGTGACTTTTTCAACAGGAATCCTATCAGCTCCTACCATTACACTAACCTGCTGTACACGGTTCTTATTTGGCATTCCCACCACATATAGCTCTTGGCCCTTTTCTATAGTTCCACTGAAAACCCTTCCTATTGCAACTTCGCCAGCATGTGGGTCTATTATTATTTTTGTAATCATCAAAGCCAGTGGTTTATCTTTGTCACAGTTGAGCATACCTTTTCCTACTTCGCTTTCTAGATCACCACGCCATATGTGTGGTATCCTATATCTTTGAGCCTCTTTTGGTGAGGGTAGATGATCTACTACTAGATCCAGGATAACCTCGTGTAATGGAGATTTTTTTGCTAATGTTTTTTGATCTTGTTTATTACAATATTCATAGATATCCTTGAAAGTTAACCCACTTTTTTTCATATATGGTAGAGATATTGCCCAGTTGTAATATGCGGATCCAAAGGCAACACTTCCATCTTCAACTTTTACCTTCCATTCATCTCTAAACTCCCCAGGTGCCATCTTTTCTATTAATTTGTTAACCTCAGCGATTATCTTTACAAATCTATTTTGCATATCTTCAGGTGTAACTCTTAACTCGTTTATGAGTCTGTCAACCTTGTTTATGAAAAGCACAGGTTTTACTTTTTCTCTTAATGCTTGTCTTATAACAGTCTCAGTTTGTGGCATAACCCCCTCTACAGCACATACAACTATGATGCAGCCATCTACTGCACGCATTGCTCTTGTTACGTCTCCACCGAAATCCACATGCCCAGGTGTGTCTAATAGGTTTACAAGGTATTCTTTTCCTTCAAACTCATGAACCATGGATGCAGCAGCGGTTTGTATGGTGATGCCTCTTGTTTGTTCTTGTTCATCATAGTCCAACACTAGTTGTTTACCTGCTAGTTCTTCGCTCATCATGCCACAGCCAGCGAGAAGATTGTCAGATAAGGTTGTTTTACCATGGTCTATATGCGCTGCTATACCAATGTTTCTTATCTGATCTAATTTATCCATCAGATTTTGTGCCCTCTTAATATTATCCTCTTTCCTACCCATTATAATCTCAACCTCTTTGAAAATTTATCTTGCAGATCTTGCAATTCTTTCTATGTCATATTTCCTTGATATTGCAAAAGAGGAGCTGTCATTCTTTGCAGCCTTTAGAAGCTCATCCGCAAGGCAGTTTTCTATGCTTTTTTTGTTTTTATGAGACGCAGAGATTGCTCCCTGGCAGATATTTCTAAGTGCAATGTCTATTCTTCTTTGGGGTGCGACATCAACCGCTCTAGGTACTGCGATTCCACCAAACTGGAGACGTATTATCTCTTCTCTTGGCGCCGCATTTTGAATCGCGTTTACAACAATCTGTAGAGGATTTGTCTTTGTTTTTTTATCTATAATTTCAAGTGCTTTTTTTACAACCCTTAAAGCCTTTGTTTTTTTACCAGTGAAATCCTCTGTTCTCATCATATTGTTTATCAGTCTTTCAATCAATGACATCTTAGATTTTCCAAACTTCTTCTTTGAGTAAACTCCGCCAGTGTAGAGAGTGGGCATGTCAAGATTTATATACTTGACCAATCCCTGATCCTCTATTTTTATCTTCTGATCCTTGTATTTTTCCAAGAAAGGAAAAAGGTAAACCCAGGTTTCATATTTATTACTTTTTTCTTTGCTCATTTTATCCTCATCTTCTCATTGGTTTCTCAATTTTTCTCTTAATCAGCTCATTCAATGAGACCCCGTTCACCTTTACAATTCTATATCTAACACCTGGTAGGTCACCATAACTTCTACCCATTCTACCACCTATACCCTCTATAACAACCTCATCATGTTCATCTATAAAATTGATAGCATTATTACCAGGTGCAAATGCTGTTACCTGCCTACCATTTTTTATAAGCTGAACCTTAACACATTTTCTTATAGCAGAGTTTGGCTGCTTTGCCTCTATGCCAACTTTTTCTATAACTATACCTCTAGCTTGAGGTGACCCCTCTACTGGATCAGATTTTTCTTTAAGTCTCAGAACACGTTTCTTATAGTATCTATTACTCCACTTAGTCTTCCTCTTGCTTTTTTTGATTTTTCTAGCAGCAAATAATCCACGTGCCATATTTTTTAGATACACCCTTATATTGTTTTAAAGTTTTCCGTAGTAATGAGGTAAAAGCCAGTATACAACTTTTAATATATAAATTCTACTTCTTACACTCCCCCTAGAAATATATAAAATAGGTCAAATGTTTTTAACAAATTTTCTCGTTCCATCTTTATATACCACTAGACTACCCTCATCTATGGTTTTATACTCTGTTACAATCTTAAAACTTTGTACATTGATACTGTTTTCATCACCAAAGATTTCATACCCAATCCTGGATATAGAGTTGTTGATGGATTCCCTGCTTCCATCATCCACGTATACCCTTATATGAGCTGCATCCTCAATGCCAAAATGTTGATTAATCTCAGACTCTATACTCTTTTTATCTTTTTTTGATATATTACCAGCGCATTCAATAGGAATCCATCCATTGTTACCAATATCATTACCTACAAAGACCTCAGCCCAGGCATGTGCTATAATGTTTCTACTGCTGTCAACCATGTATCCTTTGATAAACCTTGCAGGTATACCTAAAGCTCTGCATAGAGATACGTACAAAAAGGTTAAATCATCACAATCTCCACTTTTTTGTATCAATGTGAAACTTGCTCTCTGAGTCCCCCCACTC